>CAVHMC010000058.1:0-7112 GCA_963636895.1 Oscillospiraceae bacterium
GCCTTCCGCAGTTTGAATAACTCTAAGCACTCTTACTTGGTCACCAGTGTAGGCGTCTATATAGAGATAATATTTGTATCCTTCGTAATTGCCCGAGAACTCATACGCTAGGGTTTCTCCCACAAAATCAAGTGGAATTACACACAATTTTTGGCTATCTATTACAAGATTGCCACTTACCTTACTTTTTGCATCACTTTTACTTAGCGTTGCCACAAGGTCTTCTCTTTCCACATGGTTGTAGGCATAACTTGAAGCTTCCCACCCCACTATTGTGTTGTCTCCCAAGTCTACTTTCACTTTTATTAGGTCAGGATACATTATTATATCATCTACAACGGGTGCAAGGTTTACATAGGCAGTTTTGTTGGAACTTGCCGACCAAACGCACTCCATATCTTTTAGCCCCCTATCTTTTGCAAAAGTTGTTGCAAGGTTGATGGCCGTCTCGTTTGACGAAGTTTTTGCATCTATTTCACTTATCTTTATGCTTTCTTCCACATTCGTGCTAGGCTTTTCCCCACTATCATCGCCCGTTTTAGCTTGCTCGCTTGATTGCTCCATTTCTTCCACATTGGCACTTATCGTCAACAAAAAACCACCTTTTTTTGTTATTTGTACAAAATAAGTCTTATCTCCGCTTTTAACTTGATAATCAAAAGTTTCAAATCTACCCTTTGTTTCGTTTTGAAAATTTATCTCCGCATTTTCGCCATAAATATCTTTCACTTTTGTCATTGCTTCTTCTTGCGAAATCTCTTCACCCGCAAGGCCCTTTACAGTCTTGTTTATAACGCTATCGGAAAATGGTCCATCGTAAATCAAACTAGGATATGCAATGGTATCGCTAGAAATTGTAGAAAAATTAGCACTAAAATTGTCGCTTTCTATCCCTTCTCCACCAAGATTATCCGAAATTTTGTATCCCGTCATTATTTTTTCCATCACAGCGTTGAGTTCATCTTTAATATTTGAAATACTTTTCATGATTTGAGATAAGGTCACATAATCTTCATCGTCAATTTTTCCTTGCTTGTAAGTGATAAGAGAAGAGCAGTATCCATTCAATTTGTTCATAAATTGGGTGGTTTCAAGCAAAACTTCACTTGAAACGGGAAGATAGCTCAAACTTCCTTCCGCATCACTTGATTGTTGCTTTAAATTGCTCAAAATTTTTTGTTGGCTTGTGGAATCATTTGAAACCATAAGTTTGCTCACTTCTACCTCCATGTTGTTGACGTTTGCAACAAGGTCGTAAAAATTTCTTTGGTACAAACTTTCTAAACTAGCCGACGTAGAAGTCAAATTGGTCGTAGTAAAAGAAAGTGCAACAATTAGCCCCACAATCACCAAACTTAAAATTGAAACTGTTATAACAAATGCTTTTTTCATATTAAAATCTCCTTTTTATAGTGCAAATACGTGGTCGCCAATGGTGGTCACAACTTGCCTAGAATATATCCACTTACTTGTTGTTTTTGCTGGGTTGTAATAAAACAAGCAACCATAGGTTGGGTCCCACCCGTTCATAGCGTCTCGTGCCGCATTGTAGGCAGACTTGTCAGGCTCAAGATTTATCTGCCCGTCACTCACTGCCGTAAACGCATATGGTTGGTAGATAACCCCCGCGATTGTATTAGGAAATTGCGAACTCTTTACTCTATTGAGAATAACCGACGCAACCGCCACCTTGCCTACATATGGCTCACCACGTGCTTCTGCATACACGCATTTTGCAAGGAGATACAAATCGCTCGACGATTGCTTGCTACTACTACTTGTCGACAAAGTTATGCCAAGCGCTTTTGCGGTATTTTTCCCCACAATGCCATCGACCTTCAAGCCATAATCTTTTTGAAACTTTTTTATTGCTTTCAAACTTTGCGAGCCAATAATTCCGTCAATTTTCCCCTTATAGTAGCCAAGATTTTTCAATTTTTGTTGTATCGCCTTATTTTCCGAACTTGTCGCCGTAAAAAGCACCGCGGGTGTAATTTGGGGCAATAGATAAGTCGTCACCGCAAACGACACCCCCACAATAAGTAATAAACACAAACACAAAACAACCAAATACCTTTTCATTTATCCTCCAAAAAACTTTTTTATGACTTCCAGCAATCGGCTCTTATACACATATTTTGTATTTTCACCCACAAAGCACAAAGGAGGATAAACCACGCACCACCAATTGTCGCCCTTTCCCGTCCCAAGATTGACAATAAGCGCATCATAGTATCCACTATCCAAAGTCAAATCTCCATAGGAACGCACAGGAAAATACTCGTTTGTAATTTTTGCCGAACTCTCGTAGTCAAGGTTATTGTGTGCAAGAATTTCGTTTGCTATTCGTGTAATTTGCAATAAATTTTGATTTAATTTATTTTCAAACTCTTTTTTTGTTGTGCAACTAGCAATAACAGGGGTCAAAAACTCCACAATTTTGTCTTTTATTTGATATTTTATGTCTTGGTCAATTTGCTCGTTGCTATTTGCTCTTATATGTATTCTAAGATATTCTGTGTGGCTTTTTTCTTCTTCTTTCCTTCCAAAAAAAATTAGCCCCGCCACCACAAGCACACAAAAAAATATGGCAATAAATTTTTTCATAATAACTCCCTACAAAAAAAATTATTGACCATATTTATTGATTTAAACTACTTATTAAAATTTGTAACCCAACAAAAATATTGTTAACTAAAATTTTATATAACTTAAATAAAACACAAAATCTTTAATTGTCGTTCAACCCTTTACATTGTTTTTGCAAGATAACAAATTTTTTACTTTACCACCATAAAACCTTGTATTGATTTATTTAAAAGTAATTTTTTTAAGAAAATGTATTATTAAAAAAGTATTTTATCTCTATTCTTCTTGAAAAAATCTATTATACGCTACAATTTTTTGACCGTTTTGCAAAGGAAGAGTCAGCTCTCCATTTTGTGACAACAAATCGGCAATGGTTATGTTTAGTTTTTTTGCAATATCCCACAATGTCTCACTTTCTTTTGCGACATAAATCTCCAAGGCACAATCTTTTGGCTGTTTTTCTTCTCCTAGAGTTATTTCCGTTGTGATAGAAGATATACATTGACTTGCAATTGAATAATTTAATTTCAACTCGCACAATATTTCAAGTTCTTTTCCATGTCTAGCCTTAACATTTATATCTCCAAAGGAAATGGCGAGACGTACATTGTCATTTTCCTTTGTATCAGGTGTTGCAAAGCAAATTGAGAAAGGGACTTCGACATCAACGGAACTTAGCATCATGTTCCCATCGTCATCTTCGTGGTTGTAAACAATATTTACACTTGCAATACCTTCCACAAGTGTCTCGTTGTACCTAATTTCGCTATTTACAGTTTGAAGATTAAGTGGTACGACCGCCAAAATTTTGTCAATTGTCAATATATCGTTAGACAAAGTAAAATTTGTAAGTAAATTTTCTTCTGAAAACTTTGTTGTTGCAAACTCGTCTCTCACAAGAGATGATGTTGTAAGATTTACTTCCTTTGTCAAACTATATGCGTCGCACACACATTTTGTTTGATTTTTATTGTAGGCAGTGAAGTTTATAACAAAAGGTACTTCAAGTACAAATTTATTTTCTCCGTCAATTTCGTTTATTGTCGTTTCATTTACAAAAATATTTGCTTGAATATTAGACTCTTTTGTTACACCTTTTGCTTCAATTTCTTCACTAAAACTACTTTCCTTTGTTATTGCCCTAATCTGCCCTTCGCTACTTTCCGTCACAATTGTGCTAAAAATTTCACCCGATACAGCAAAATAGTCGTTTGAGGGCACGATAGATTTGATAGACGCAAAACTTCTAACAAAAAGTATTTTATTCGTTTTAGTATCTTTTGAAAGTTCTATTTCAACTTTTCCTTCATATTTCCCGTCCGCTACAAGAGAATCAAAAAATATGTCTTCGTCTCTTGTCATAACGAACTCTGGCGGAACAGCACAAGATAAGTCGGAATTCGTCTCCACAATATATCCCGTAAATTGCACGCTTGAAGTATATTCTCCACTTGCCGTTGAAGATAGTTCCACCACTTCATAATCTAAACTTACAGGTGTCCCATCTTTTACAAGTGCGTCGTCAAGGCTCCCTTCAAATTTTACAGGCTCGCTTACAGGCACAACATTGCCATTTTCTAGTACGACCATAAAATCATACCACATTTCTCCCTCAAATCTAACCGTCCCCGAAGTGCTAACAACATTTGTAACAACAGGCCTTAAACTAGCAGTCAATACTTTTGTAATTTTCTCGTCGCCCACAAAATTCACCGCAACATTTGTTTTTATCTCACTTCCCCCCAATTTTGTCCTTGTAGCAATATCAAGTTTGTCAGTATTTTCCAAAATTTTACCCCCTTTCTACAAAAAGCCAACACCTTGCCTTTTGTCTATTTGATATATAAATACATCTTGCAATGCACATTTATGATAAAATTTTGCAAATTTTTATTTTTTATTTTTTTATCTTGACTGCTCTTTTTCACTTTTCATGCAAAAAAAATACACCTTGCAAAAAAAAATACAAAATAGCCATATATACATTAAAAACAATTTAATCTTTTTATATCAATATATAATTTGATTTTTGTCACAAAAAAAGCCCCCTACACCCAATTCTTTATGGTGTGTAAAAAGCTTTTACTTTTTTTTATAAATTTTTATCACTTTTCGTCTATCAACACATCTCCGCATAAAACGTCACTATAAGAGCAAGTCACATTCTTTAGTTGTTTATCGTTGAAAATTTTTACCGTAAACACTGAGGGATAAATATTGTCCACCATGCCACTAAATGTATCAAATTTTTTTCGCCCACGATTGATAGTTATATCAATATCCTTGCCCTTTATCGCCAAAATTTTATCCTTTATTTCATTTAAATTTAAAATTCCTTTTCGCATACTCTCTCCCTACCTAGATTTTTGCCAAAAGAATACTTTTTAAACACAAGTAGCACAAAAATTTGTGTTTAAATAAAAAAAATATAGAAAAAGATATATCGTTCACGCTTTGTTCAAACCTTATACAACAAAACACAATTTTTTAATAAATTATGACGTCACAAATATAGATAGAACAATCCTACATAACAGACCTGCAATTCAGTCCAACGTCTTGCAATACAAGATTAATAATTTTGCAAAAGAATACTATTAAAAAACTAAATGTTAGAATACGAACTTAATCTTCGTCGTCTTCGTCTTCATCGTCAAAAGCATCGTCGTCTTCGTCAAACTCGTCACTATCGACGTCGTCGTCTTCGTCCAAAGTTTCTTCGTCTTCGTCGTCAAGAGTCTCTTCTTCTTCGTCTTCGTCGCCTGCGATACCCGTATCATCAAGCCCTTCCAAAGAATCTAACTCGTCATCTTCATCTTTATCGTCATAGGCAGAATCGTTTTCAGCAAGTGGAGTAAAATTGCTCCAAAGCCCATCTTCTTCCTTCTCATTTTCGTCTTCGTCAATTTCACGTTCTCTAGCACAAGTTGCACACATTTCTTCGTCAGGCCCGATATAGTTTGTCTTGCAAATTGGGCAAACCTCAAGGTCAGTGTTTTCTTCCGCCCCCAAAGTACCAAGTGCCTTCATCTCCATCTTGCACACATTGCAAAATTTATCTTGTTTTAAAATGTAATTTAATTCGCATCTTGGACATCTAATATATGTTTGATTTTTCATAACAACTCCATTTGTAACAATGTTACAACGAAAAAGTAGCATATTATTGCAAAATAGACAAGCAATTTTTACAAAAAAAATAGAGTTTTTTAAAATTTTTTTTGTGATTTAAAATTTTTATGAAAAAAGTCTATTTTTTGTGCCTAAATAACATATTTTCATTAGACAATTTGTTTGTTTTTTAAAAAAATATTTTTAGAAAACTGTGTCATATTTTTTTTTAGATAACTGTGTCATATTTTTTTTAGATAACTGTGTCATATTTTTTTAGATAACTGTGTCACAAATCTTAAATAATATAATTTTTAATAGTTTACATATTTTAAATATCAAAGAGGCATCACAAAATTTAAACAAACAAAATCACAAAATTTTACTTTAACATTTTTTATGCACCTTCAAAGAGCATTTTGTCGGCAACTAGAGCAATAAATTCGCCATTGGTGGGCTTGTCGTTTGCATTGTAAATTTGAAGGCCAAAAATTGAGTTGATATTCTCTATTTTGCCCCTATTCCATGCCACTTCGATAGCATGTCGTATGGCTCTTTCCACCTTACTCGCACTTGTTGAAAATTGTGTTGCGATAGAGGGATAAAGTTCTCCCGTTATAGAATTTATTATGCTTGGCTCCTTCATTGCAAGTTTTATAGCTTCTCTCAAGAATTGGTAGCCTTTTATATGGGCAGGTATGCCTATTGTTATAAAAATATTGCTCAATTTTTCTTCGATTGCACGCATCTTGGCACTTTTTTGAGTTGAAATCGTCGTTGAGCCCAAGAGTTCCTTTGCCCTTTTTACAAGTAGTTCCGAAATAACAGGTTTAAGCATATAATAATCGGCACCAAGATCGACAGCCTTTTGAATAAAACCGTCATTTTTCAGTGACGAAACCACAAGAATTTTGCTATCAATATTTTTTTCTTTCATTTTTTCTAGTAATTCAAAGCCGTCAAAGGTTTCCAAAACCAAATCGGTCACGATAAGATTTGGTTTGTTGTTTTCTACAAGTTCTAGCCCATTTTGACCGTCGTTATCTTCCCCCACAATATCAAAATTGCCATCATTTTCAAACGCTTCCCTATAATTTGTTCTTTCCGCCAAACTTTCGTCTAGCAACACCACTTTGTATCTATCCATTTTTTCTCCTTTTTTTAGAATGATAATAAAATGATAGCACAACCTAGCCCCTCACTCGCAAATACTCCTTGTTGAAAAAAGTCTTTTTTTTAATAAAAGTTGCTAACTTTAAAGAATTTTATCGAATTTATTATTTATTTTTAACTTTATTGGTTGTTTTGTCTTAATAATTGTAAAAATAGACAACTACGTCTAGTAATTTTGAAATATACAAAAAAACAAAAAATTTTTGACATATAAAAAATATCTCCCCATAGTTTATACT
>CAVHMC010000059.1:0-7008 GCA_963636895.1 Oscillospiraceae bacterium
ATGATTAAATTATTATATAATGCAATAGTTGATGGCACTTTTGGACAAGATGTGAAGTCAAAAATTTTGTAATAAACCATTTAAAAACAAATCGTAAAAAATTTTGTTTTTAAAAATTGACTATACGACTTGATTTGCCTATCAATAATCGCTATAAATTTTATAAGGAACTTAAAATGAAAAAGAAAACAAATTTTATAAAAAAAGTAATATTCTCAATAACACTTGTGCTTGCACTTGTTTGTTCTAGTGGGGCTTGCCTATTTAGGACACTATTTGCACCTTATTCTAGCGTGTATGCCTATAGTGCCGATAGTTCGCTAAGTTTTTCAAACAGCACCTTTACAAGCACGTCATCAAATACAAATAGGCCTTACACAGCCAACAATTGGACTTTATCTGGAGATGACCACGTCAAAAAAAGTAGCGGGGTTATATCTGTAAACGAAGATACTTTTAGTAAGACGAACTACAATC
The DNA here is from genome assembly GCA_963636895.1 of Oscillospiraceae bacterium. Classification (GTDB taxonomy): domain Bacteria; phylum Bacillota; class Clostridia; order Christensenellales; family UBA1242; genus UBA7862. Next base: position 478 of record CAVHMC010000059.1, read on the forward strand.
TCACCACCAACCCAGGTAGAGACGATAGTATATCTTCTGATAGTTCCGACTATAGTATTTTTATGTTCCGTTCGACTACAAAAGGCAAGGCGGAACTTACAAGCAGTAGCGTAACGCTTGCCAAACAATCTTTTTATAAAATTTCCGTTTTAGTAAAGACTATGGATAACGGACAAGGTAGCATGACGGCAAAGTTTGGCGAAAAAGAAGCAAATTTTATTGACATTTCTACCACAAATGGCACAACTTCTGTATGGAGAACGTACAATTTTTATGTCGCAACTGACGAATTTGAAAGTGTGAGCACTACCCTAACCTTGAGATTTGGTTCGAGTGCAAATATAAATAGCAAATCAACGGGCGAAGTTTTCTTTGACAACGTAAAAATAACCGAAATTGGCGAAGAGGACTTTGGTAATGTTAACACAAGTGTTACTGCTAGCAAGACGGACTTGAGAAGGACAGCGTTGACAGGTATCAACAATGGCAACTTTGAAGAGGAAAATTTAACTGGTTGGGTAATAAGCGAAGACTCATCAACTGACGTGTTAGATGCTAAAACAACAAATGCTATAAATGCTTTGGTAGCAACGTCTGACGATAAAGATGTAGCTTCCACCAATGTAAAAGACAACAAAAAATCGTTACTTCTTTATAACGGAACCTCTAGCACAAAAACAATTACGACAGCAAGTGACAACACTTTTGCAATCAAACAATTTGGACTTTACAAGATTACATTCCTTTATAAAGTTGGCAATATAAGTGGCACAGGACTTACTGTGAAAATTTATGATAGCAACGAAGACGACGCCGAGACATACAACGCAAGCCAAACGTTGTCTTCTTCTAGCGGGCTATCCAACTACAACGGATTTTCACTTGCGACGTTCTATGTCGTTGGTGACGCCAAGGCGGATAGAAATCTTATGATGGAGATAAGCCTTAAGGAGTGTACAGGTTGGGCTATCATAGACGACATCAAGATGTTCCCTATCGTGACAAGCGAGTATAGTTCTACAAATGCAATAGATTATACTTCCAAACTTAGCAAAGATAGCAATATCACAAATGGAAAATTTGATTTTGTAACGATAAACAGCCAAAACGAGAGCAACGGAGACGCCTACCCTGCAACCCCAACCAATTGGACTTTTGTAGGAAACAACAACCAAGGCGGAATAGTGAGACTTAACCCAACAAATTTTGATAAGGACAACGCAATTTTTGGTTATCCTGACAATCCAAACTACGACAACTCTTATTTTACTGAAACAAGTGGGGACGCATACAATTTGAACGAAAATGTCCTTATGGTGAGGAACACTTCTTCGGAAGAAGTTTTATACAAGAGTTCGTCAGTGACAGTTTCTGCCAACACAGCATCTTCTAAGACTTATGCTCAAATAAGTGTGAGCGTAAATGCAAAACAAGGAAAAGGCTTTATTAGGCTTGTAGACGAGAGTGGCAACATTTTGGGACAAGTGGAAAATATCACGACAAGTGGTTGGAAGAGATACAATTTCTACATTTACAATAGTGTTACGGAGCAAAAAGTTTACCTTCAACTTGGGGCTCACGCAAAGGGCAACTTTGTTTTCTTTGACAACGTTGTCACAAACACTTCCCTATCTGATACGCCTACAACTGACGGGAAAACTTCCATTTTGATAAACTTGTTGAACAACGATTTTACCAATAAGACGGGCTACACTGGTTATGAAAAATTGACGGACGATTACCGCTATTCCTACGAGATTGTAGAAGATAAAGATGCTAGACCAGATGCAAGTGATAGCTACGCGCTAAAAATCACCAACTCTTTGTCCACTTATCAAACACTTGTCAGCGACTATACCTATTCCCTAACCGCAGAAAAATATTACAAATTCTCAGTTTGGGTCAAGACGAATTTTGATAGCGAAAACAATTCGGGCGACTATGGTGCAAATTTTGAAATCGTTACCTTGGATAGCGACAAGAATATTGTAGAAAACGAAGAAAATAAAAATAAGTTTGTCAACATTGTATCGGGGACCGAAAATAATGGTTGGGTTGAATACTCTATCTATGTTTTGGCTGAAAGCACACAAAATGTAAAGATTAGACTTGGGGTCGGGACTTTAGATGCACAAGTGTACGGATATGCATATTTTGACGACGTGACCGTTGAAGAAATTGATAAAGCGGACTACCCTACCGAAGGCAACGCAACGACCATTATTTCCACTATTGTAGAACCTACAACTGACGACGACGATAGTACCGACGACAACACGGATAACACTGAGAGTGCCGACATCAACGTTTGGTTGCTTGTGTCTTCTATCCTTCTTGTACTTGCCTTGATTTTGGCTATTATAGGATATGCTATTAGAAGAATTCCTAAAAAGAAAAAAGAAGTTAAAGTTGACAAAAAGAAATATGACAAGAAGAAAGACGAAGTTGACAAAGAAGCAATAAAGAAAAATCTTAAAGCTCAAAAAGAAGAAAATCTTGCAAAACTAAATAGCGAAATAAACGAGTTGCAACAACAATACGACACTTTGAAACATGAATATGAAGAAAAGACGAAAGACGCTGATGTTGTTGACCAAAAACTTTTCGCAAGTTATACAAAGAAAGCTAATAAGTTGATACAAGAAATTGATTATCTCAAGTCGGCCATCACTTACCTTAATGATTCTGCCAATGTAAATGCTATGGAAAAAAGAGAAATCAAAAAGAGCCAACAAGAACTTGAAAAGAAAAATATGGAACTTAATCTCACGACAACCGTAGAAGACGTTCAAGAAGAAAAGGAAGAGCCAAAGAAAAAGGCAAAAAAGAAACTTAAGAAGTTTAATTAAAGATAATAGGGAGATTAATTAAAAATCAACTGTACAACAAATTTTTAAAAAACAATCTTAAAAAAATTTTTTAAAAAACAATTTTCTTAAAGGCAACTCTAAACAACTAATCTTTTAAAAAGCATTTCTTAAAAAAATTGTTTAAAACCAAATCTTTTAAAATAATCTTTAAAAACAATTCTTAAAACAAATAAAAAGCATACCGTAGTTGGTGTGCTTTTTTGATATAAAATTATTTGAATAATCTAAAAAAAACATAGCAGTTGAATTTTAAATATTATTTTGATTTTAAATATTTTTGTAATAACTTCTTCTACGTTTGTGTTGAATGTGGTCAAAAACTTCCCATTGTGTTTGGATACGATTGTTGTACTCAAGCATAAGATTGGTCTCCGCATACTCAATGTTGTGAGATATCATGCCGTTGATAAGATAGGACACGATGAGCGTATTTACTCCCTTGTTTTGATACTCGGGCTTCACAGCAATCAACCCAAGGTCGATACTCTTTGGCGATTTGATTTGAGCCAATATTCTAAAAATTCCAAAAGGAAAAAGTTTACCTTTGCTCTTGTTGACAGACTCCGAAAGCGATGGAAAAGCCAAGCCAAAACCGATAAGTTTATCATTTTTATCCAAAATTCCCACCAAAAAATCTTTGTTTAGTATCAAGCCAAATTGTGAGATAAGAGAATCTTTCACTTTATCAGAAAAAGGCACCACGCCATACAAGTCGGAATACGCTTCGTCAAGAACTTCAAAGAAATCGTCTTTGTATCTCTTTATAAATTCTTTAATACTTTTTGGGTTGTACAATTTTACTTGATAACGCTTTTCGACAATTTTTGCAATGCGGTCGATACGCTCTATCGATTCTTTTGGCGTAAAAATACGATACTCGACCCAGTCAACTTCTTTTTGAAAGCCATATTTTTCAATAAGTTTTGCATAATATGGATAGTTGTATTGCTCTTCAAAAGTGGACATTTGGTCAAAGCCATCTATAAGCAAGCCCTCCCTATCAAGGTCATTGTAGCCCATTGGCCCATGCATTATGTCCATGCCCTTTCCCTTTGCCCAAGTTTCAACAGCACGAAATAAGGCACTCGACACTTCTTCGTCATCTATGCAATCAAATCTTGAAAAACGGACACGATTCTCTCCCGTTTTCTTGTTGTAAAGTTTTTGAATTATGCCAGCAATTCTCCCCACAATTTCGCCATCTCGATAGGCAAGGAAACACTTTGTATCGCAGTCCTCAAAAGACTCATTTTTCTTTTGGTTAAATTTATTTTTTTCGTCAACATTTAAAAAAGGAACAAAATGCGGATTACCTTTATATAATTTGTGAGGGTAATTGACAAATTTTTTTATATCACCCTTTGTCTCAACTTCCCTAATTTCAACCATTTTATCTCCCTAACGTACAATTAAACTCTCTTAAAGTATATATTTTTTGCACGTTTTTTGCAAGCATATTAAAATGATTTTTGTAAAATTTTGTTTATTTTAATTTTGAATAAAAACGAGCAAAAAAATATTTTTTTGACATATCAAATATAAAGTTGCTGGCCTATAAAAATTTTGTCGATTTTATTTAAGTCTTTTATATATTGCACACTTACATTATGTTTTTGTGCAATTTTTTCCAAATTTTCAAGTGGCAAAACTATGTGTAACTTTTTATCAAGATTTTTTACGACAACGACGTCGCCATATTTTAAATTTTCACTTTCCGCCACGCATGAAAGTTCGCTAAAATTGTTCTTTTTACAAAATTCTTTTAAAGCAATATTTTCCCTAATTCTAAAAGTCTCAAAAGACAAATAATTTGTGATTTCTTTCATTTTTTTCCTTTTAAAATTAATTTTTATGTTAGTTTTTCTTAAATAAATAATTTAAAGTTTAAAATTCAAGCATTGTTATTTCTTTATTGAAAAACAATAAAAAATTTATAATTTTTGACCTTTTAGCCTTGAGTTTGATAAAGATACCTCTTAAGTCTTTCTTTTTTTATACTATTGAAGAAAAACGTTTGTTAGTTTTTTGCTTTTTGTCGTAAAATGGACAAATTTGCCATAGATATATATATGAATATTGACAAAGAAATGTTCTTAAAACGAGGTGAAAATTGAAAAAACTTGCAAAAGCGCTTATGGTTCTTACATCATTTTCAGTTTTAACACGCTTTTTGGGCTTTGTTTTTAGAATATTTTTATCAAGGCTTGTAGGGGCGGAAGGTCTTGGCGTTTACCAAATTGCCTTCTCGATTTTTATGGTGTTGGAGACCTTTATTTCAAGCGGGCTACCCTTGGTTGTCAGCAAACAAACGGCAATTTTTAGCAAAAAAGGTGACAAAAAAAGTGAAATGGGGACAATAAGTGCCTCGCTAATTGTTGGGGTTGCAACTGCCCTTTCAATTTGTCTTGTTGTTTTCGTCTTCAACAAACTTTTTTCCACATTGTTTACCGATAGTCGTTGCCTTATTATTTTGTTTATTTTGCTACCTTCGCTTGTTTTTTCGAGCGTATATGCAATATTAAGGGGAAATCTTTGGGGACACAAAAAATATTTTTACGTGTCACTCACCGAGTTTATCGAACAAGTTATTAGGACGATTTTGACAATTTTGCTTTTGGGAGTTTTGAGTTTTTCGCTTGAAAAAGTCTTTTTAGCCAGCATAAGTTATGTAGTTTCTTGCATGTTGTCAAGTTTAGTTGTGTACATTTTGTTTAAAAAGTCGGGCGGAAAGTGGTCTTCCCCAAAAGGTTTTTATAAGACAACCATAAAGTCGTCGCTACCTATCACTCTTGTAAGGGTGGTAAGTAGCCTACTTATGCCAATAATTTCAATAATAATTCCATATAAATTAGTCTCAATAGGATACACAAACGAGCAAGCACTTGCGATTTTTGGGATAGCACTCGGCATGGCCTTTCCACTCCTTTACGTGCCCTCTACACTCATAGGTTCCCTATCCATGACGATAATCCCAGAGTTGTCGTCAGCCGTTTACACACAAAACTTCGAATACATAAAAAACAAAATAAATTTTTCCGTCAAATTTGCAATTTTTGTTTCATTTATTTTTATTCCACTATTCTTGTCTTTGGGTAGTCCTATTGGGTTGTTTTTTTACAATAATCTTGATGTTGGATATTATCTTAGCTATGCAAGTTTCCTTATTTTACCCATTTGTTTGAGCGGGGTCACAACGTCTTGCCTAAACGCACTTAACCTAGAAACTCGCGGTTTTATGCATTATATTTTTGGGGCGACATTGCTTATCGTGTGCATAAGTTTTTTTACAAGTTACTTGGGGGTTATGTCGCTTGTGTGGGGCATGGCGCTATGCCTTGGAGTTGCAAGTGTACTAAATTTAGTCTTGCTAAACAAAAAAATTGGGGCAAATTTTTTCAACTTTAGATACCTATTGTGTGCATTTTTGTCTAGTCTTTCAAGCGTTTTCGCTTCAAAATGGATATTTAACCTAATTTATTCCTTCCTTCCGCTATTTTTCTCCCTTGCAATTTCGTGCATCATGGGCACAATTTTCTACTTGCTGTTTTGCCTAATTTTTGACATGTACGACCTATCTTTTTTAAAAATAATTAAAAAAACAAAAAGAAAAAAACCTTGATACTCTAAATTTTTGAAATTTAAAAATAAAAAAGAAAAAAAG
>CAVHMC010000060.1:0-6830 GCA_963636895.1 Oscillospiraceae bacterium
ATATGAGACTTTTTATTGTATTATTTAGAATTTTATTTGTTGTATTATAATTATAAAATTTTTTTGTATTATAAGTTAAGAATTCTTTTATTGTATTATTTAGGTTTTTTTATTGTATTATTTTAAAAAAGTTCTTTATTGTACTATATTTAGAAATTTTTTCAAAATTATTTACTTTCTAGTTTTGATAAGGTCCACGATAGTGTCAAAAGCTTTGTCATAATCAGCCATAATCGTTTCGCCTGTCTTGCGAAGTTTTATTTCTACTTGATTTTCAGCCAAACTACGTGGAGACACAACAACACGAATTGGCATACCTATAAGGTCAGCGTCGGCAAATTTTATCCCGTTGGAGCACTCTCTATCGTCAAGCAAGGTTGGGATTTTGCTATCTTGCAACATGTCGTAAAGTTTGAGAGTTTTTGTAGTGACCATCTCATCACCTTTCCCAAGTGGAACAATGTGGACTTTAAAAGGTGCTATATTCATTGGCAGACAAATGCCGTTGTCGTCGCTATTTTCCTCAATAATGCAAGCAAGAAGTCGCCCCACACCTATGCCGTAGCACCCCATAATAGGGTTGATTTCGCCACCGTCTCTCGTCCTAACTCTCATATCCATGCTTTTTGTATATTTTGTGCCGAGTTGGAAGATATTGCCCACTTCAACTCCGTTAGAAATTGCAAGTTTACCACCACACGAAACACACGTATCCCCCGCATTTACCTTTGAAATATCGCAAAATTGTATGTCTTTCATATCTCTAGAAAGGTTCAAATTGATGTAATGATACTCCTTTTCGTTGGCACCAGCAACAAGATTGGTAATTCCCTCAAGGCTTTTATCGTAAAAAATCCTTGCATTTGGCACTTTCAAATTTAAGGCTCCAATATTGCCCGCACAAAAGTTTTTATCATCTGTTGCATCATATGGAACAATCTCTTTTTGACAAACATGTCTTAATTTTGTTTCGTTAACTTCTCTATCACCCCTAACAAAGCACACCACATATCCGCTCTCGCCTTTCACGCCATAGACCACCGCTTTCATGCATTTTTGTGGAGAGACTTTGAGCAGGTTGGACACTTCGTCAATAGTTTTTGCTTCTCCCGTAAAGACTTTTTCGAGTGGCTTCATTTCTTCTTGAGACAAATTGTCGTAGACACATTCCGCCACCTCTTGATTGGCAGAATATCCGCATTTGTCGCACAAAACGAGTTGGTCTTCCCCATATCCATAAAGGTACATAAACTCGTGAGAAATCTTGCCACCGAACATTCCGTTGTCGCTTTTTACGGAAATAACGTGCTTGCCTATCCCCGCTCTATCGTAAATACGCTCATAGGCCTTGTGCATTTTGTAGTAATAGTCGTCTAGGTCGTCTTCGGTCATATGAAAAGAATAGGCGTCTTTCATCGTAAATTCTCTCACACGAATAAGTCCACCACGACTACGAGGCTCATCTCGAAATTTGGTCTGTATTTGATAAATCATGCAAGGAAGTTGGGTGTATGTGTTGACCCAATTTTTGACAAGATGAACGGCAGCCTCTTCGTGCGTCATACCAAGGAGCATTTGCCTATTTGTCCTATCGATAAATCTTGCCATCTCGCTACCTATTGACGAATATCTCCCGCTCATATCCCAAAGTTCTTTGGGCATAACAACTGGGAATTTGACTTCTTGCCCGTCAAGAGCGTCCATCTCTTCCCTTATAATATTTTCGATATTAAGACAAGCTCTTTCGCCTAGCGTTGTGAGAGAATATATCCCCCCTGCCACTTGTTTCATATATCCCGCTCTCAAAAGCAAGATATGATTTTTCATTGTTGCATCACTTGGAGTGGTTTTTGTTCTTTCTCCTACCAATTTACTAAGTTTCATTTTTTATTCCTCTATGTATTTTTCTAATTCTTCTTTTAAATTTACAACTTTGCCCTTAGCAGAGTCAAGTTGCTTGTAGCAGTCTTTTGAAAGTTTAACGCCTTCTTCATAAAGTTTTGTCGCTTCGTCAAGAGATATTGCATTATCTTCCAACTTTGCTATAATTTCTTGCAATCGATTGTTTGCTTCTTCAAAATTCATTTTTTTGCTCCTTTTTTGTCACCTTTGCAATAATATCGCCATCTATCAGCTCAACATCTATCTCATCACCTGTCTCAACGCCTGTTGTGCTTTTGACAACCTTGTCTTTGCACCTTACTCTCGCAAAGCCCCTATCGTAAATTTTCCTTATATCTAAAAGTTGCAACTTATTATAATTTATTTCAAGAGTTTTTTCAATATTAGATATAAAATTTATTTGTCTCAATTTGTAGGCAAGTTTGTTAAAGTTAGACGACTTTGTAGCAAGTAAGTTTGACATCTTATTATCAAAAGTTTCAAATAAACTATCCAACTTGGCGTATTTTTCCGCCAAAAAATTGTTGTACAAAAATTGCATTTTGTCGAGATGGTGAGAAAACTCCGTCAAGCCTTCCATTATGTTTTTGGATACAAGTTCTCCCGCAATAGAGGGCGTGCCCGCTCGCAAAGACGAAGCAAAGTCGCATATCGTGTAGTCCACTTCATGCCCAACAGCGGATATGACAGGTTTTGATAATGTAATAATTTTTCTTGCCAAAATCTCCGTATTAAAGGGTTGCATATCTTCTATCGACCCGCCACCACGAGCAATAATAATCACGTCGACCTCGGGGAGTTTGTCTAGATACTCAAGCCCTTCAATTATTGTATTTTCCGCCCCCTCTCCTTGCACCTTTGAAGGATACAGCAGAATATTAAGATATGGGTTTCGCCTATGAGTTACGGTTATAATATCATGAATAACTGCACCAGTGGACGAAGTGACAACCCCGATTGTTTTTATATTCTTCGGCAAAGGCTTTTTGTATTTATCGTCAAAGACTCCTTCCCTTTCAAGTTTTTCTTTCAACTCCAAAAATTTTTTGAAAAGTTGCCCGCTCCCATAGGGAGAAATAGATGTGGCATAGAAATTGAGACGACCGCCCTTTGCGTAAAATTTTAGTCCGCCCGTCACAAGCACTTGGTCGCCATCTTTTATGCTTGTGCTTGACGCTCCAAACATTATGCACGACAACATTGCGTTCTCGTCTTTTAAAGTAAAATATAAATTGCCCCTAACAAGCGACACCCCAGATATTTCGCCATAAACTTTGACATAATGGAGCAACTCTTCCGCTTCAAAAATGTTGGTAATATAGCTATTGAGTTCGCTTACACTTAAATCTTTTAGCACTTTTTACCTCGCTATCAAAAATTATTCTCTAAAAAGTGATGACAAAACGCCATTTATAAAAGACGGGCTTTTGTCTGTGGAATATTTTTTTGATAGTCTTACGGCTTCGTTTATCACAAGCGGTTTATCTTCGCCCAAATAATCAATTTGAGCCATTGCCATAATCAAAATTGCATGGTCTAGTGTGTACAAATCTTTAAGCAATAGACCTTTTGCTAAACCATCTTGAAGTTTATTATCTAATGCAGACTTATTTTGCTTAACCGTTTCTAGCACCTTCAAAGCATATTGTTCGTCGTCTTGCGTAGACTTGTTCTCGTCAAAAAAATCGTCTAGCAAAAAGTCGTCACTAAACATTTCTTGAAAAACCAATTTGAATGCACAATCGCGTGCAAGTGTACTGCTCATATTTTTCTCCTATTTCACACAAAAAGTCCCTTGCAAAACAAGGGAAAAACTTTAAACTTTTGCCATATCCTCTCTTGAAAATTCTACACCTACGACGTGGATATTTACGCTCTCAATCTTGGCACTTATCATGTTGGAAATGCCATTTTTAACATTTTCTTGCACTCTATAAGCGACATCGGCAACACTATAACCAAAAAAGACGTTGAGATAAATATCAATAATCAAATTCTTACTTTGAGTGTATGAAACTTTGACGCCTTCAAAATAGTTGTGCGAAAAAAGTCTCTTAAATCTTCCCATAAATTTGTTGCTAAGAGAGGCTACCCCGCTAATCTCCTTTGCAGAAAGATTGATTATAGAAAGCATGATATTTTTGCCACAATAGACCTTGCCGTCGTCACTCTTTTCATAAAGTTTGTTGTTTGAAAACATAAAAAACTCCCACTTGATACAATGTAGTATATCATGTAGAAGTTTTTTATGCAACAATTTTAAAGGTTGTGTCGTTTAAAATTATTCGACAGGAATAATCTTGATATAATCTATGTCCCTATTGGTTTGATTTTGGATAACTTCGACTATTTGAGCGACTTCGGTCTCGGTGAGTTCGCTACTTTGCAATATAACGTTGATGTATGTCGAAGAATAGTTGACGAGTGCTTCGCTAAACCCTTTTGCCTTGATAAGCCCTTCCATATTTGTTTCCATAGTCATAGCTTCAATTAGTGCGTCCATGCTACTTTGGGCGTTTTTCTTTGCTTCGTCACTACTTGCACTAGAAGAGATTATCTCCTTGTATTGTGCAATGGACTCGTTTCGTGTGTCCAACCTATCTTGTCTACTTGTGGCAAAAAATGAAGCCGACGAATAATCTGTTGTGGTTGTAGTTGTCGTAGGTGTAGCGTTGATAGAATTGTTGAGCACAATATTTAGCACTCCTGTCATTACAAGCAACACAAGCATCGAACACAAAACAATAATTTTTTTCTTTTTAGTAAGCATAACATATACCCCCTTTACTTACCCGCAAAAATTTCTATTTTTGACGAACTTATCTCGAACATTGCTTGTATAAGACGCAAAATTTCGAGCTTGACAGACGTATTTTGAGCTCCACTTGCAACGACGACGATAGACTTGGGACTTGGTAGAGTTTTTGACAAAATTATTGGTTTTTTGCTCTCTCCGTCGCCCACCAAAACAGGGCTTTTTGTCTCTGTCTTTTCGCCACTCGAGGTGGTTTTTGTCTCTTGTGTATAGGCTATGTTGTATGTAATATCTTTATCATAATACAACATAACTTTGGCATTTGTTACCCCCGACATATTGCAAATGAGTTCTTCTAAATTGCTTGACAAGTCCAAAACATAATCGTCCATCGTACTAGAAGAAGTGGCAGTTGCCGTAGAAGTAGATTTTTCTTGTGTAGATTGCGAAGAAAATATGCCCGTTGACGAAAAATATATCAGCAAAATTATGGCAATAAAAAGTATCGTTAATATAATATCAAGGTGCTTTATTTTTTTTAACTTGTCCGAAATTTTGGATAAAAAATTGATTTTTTTTTGATTTTCACTCATAAAAAATAATATTTTCCTCTTCTATATCAATCGACTTTTTTATAATTGCCACAATATTTGTATATTTATCTATATTCAGTTTTTCGTCCAAAAGAACTAAATTTTCTAAGTCGACAAAAACCTTTGAAATATTGCAATTTTCCCCATTTATCGTGCCGTCTATTTTGATAGAAACATTTTGATAACCGTTGCTAGACAGGTTGTTTTCTATCTCAAGTTGCAAAGAATCTATCATTTTCTTTTGCTTTTCTTTAATATAACTATTGTCGATAGCGATAGGCTCAAAAAGTTTTGAAAAATCAAGAGTGCTTGGGTTGATGTTTTTAAGTGGTGATACGATTATCAAAATAGTTGCCACTGCGACGACACTTTTGAGCAATTTGTTGAGTTTACCTTGTGGCAGGAGCATTTCCACTAGCACCCCCACAAGCACTACACCCGCAATACCTAAAATCCATGATGAAATAGCTGACATTTCTTCTCCTTAAAACAAATTGGAACAACACATCAAAATTGAAACGGAAATCAAGAACATTACCCCAATAACAAGGAGTGACACAAGTAGCATGTTGAGACTTTTTGAGATAGAATAAAGAAAGTTGGGGGTTTCCTTGTCACAAACAGGCTCCAATATGGCAGAAGTAAGTTTGAGCAAAAGTTGCACAACGATAATTTGAATAATTGGCGAAAAAAGGCACAAAAATAGTAGCAAAAGTCCCGCCACCCCTATTGCATTTTTTATAAGCACACTACTCGCCAAAATCAAACTTACCCCGTCAGACAGATATGACCCCACAATTGGAATGTAATTTTTTATAGCATATTTTGTAGTTTTAAGGCTTATCGTGTCCACACTTGACACCGTAAGCCCATGCAATGTTAGAAAGGTTATAAAAATTGTAAAAACTATACCAACAATAGAATTAAAAAGTGATGTAAAAAACTTGGAAAATTTCTCCAACTTAACATTTTGTGAAATATTGCCAACGACACCAAACACTATGCTAAAGATAAAAATTGGAACAAGAAAGGAAGAAAAAAGTTTTGTAATTCCACTCGTTAAAATGGCAAGAAAGGGTTGAAAAGTAGACGCGGTGACAACGCCACCAACGGCAGTAATAAGAGTTAAAATAATAGGAAAAATAGCTTCCATTTGCCCTTCGACAATATTTATCGCCCCCGTTGCCGACGTCATAAGTCCCAAGACAATCTTTATAACAACACCTGCAATTGTACTAAAACAAACTATGTGAATGATAGCATTTAGGCCTTTGTCGCTCGACATTTGCCCCACCAAACTGTACAAAATGGCGATAACTACAATCACCGCAAAATATGGAAGTAGTGACAACAAATCTTCAAAAACAACGGACAGTGCATATTGTAAAAAATTGCTATATATATCACTATCTTCGGCATTTATAATTTTTTTTATAATTTCAACAAAAGATTTTTCACCCAAAAGAGACTTATCCTTGTCGTCTAGTTTGTTGTAAATATTTTCAATAGAACTCAAGTCAAGGTCTTTTAGTTGCTCGTCGACACTATCGCTAAGGTCTTGGGTGTTACCTATTCTAACA
>CAVHMC010000061.1:0-6695 GCA_963636895.1 Oscillospiraceae bacterium
TTTTAATTCTAACTAAATTCTTAATTCTAAATAAGTTTTAAATCTAACCCAATTTTCAAGTTTATACAATTTCTTTAATTTTACCTAGATTTTAAAGGAATTTAGTTTTCAAGGTGGTTTTTTTAAAAGTTTTTTCAAGTTTAAAAGTCTTTAAATGTATATTTTTTGCAAAACAAAACAAACTACATGTAAAGGGAGGTTGAAAAATGAAAATTGCTAATGTAATCGCTTGGATAATTTTACTTGTTGGGGCTTTAAATTGGGGCTTGGTGGCTATATTCAATTGGAATTTGGTTGGCTTTATAAGCGGAGGTGTGGCTGTTATTGCAACAATTATATATTGCTTGGTAACAATTGCTGGAATTTGGCTATTGATTGTTCCATTTATAGATAGGGGCAAGATTTCGCTTTGGGACTAAATAAATTTAAATCTTTGAAGGATAGCTTCAAAAATTTTTATATGATATAAAAAAGGGGGTACCGTACAAGGTATTCCCCACTTTTTTATTAAAGTAATATACAAATTATTCCGCCCTTTCCTTCGTTGACAATTCTACCTAAAGTTTTTCGCATCTTTTTTTGTGCTTCTAGTGGCATTTGCAAAATCTTTTTGTTAAGGCCTTCGTTTACGAGGCTATGCAAACTTTTGCCGAACATATTTGTTTCCCACAAGCCTTTTGGGTTGTTCTCAAACTCTTGCAAAAGATATTTTACTATGTCTTCGCTTTGCTGTTCGCTCCCAACAACTGGGCAAATCTCCGTATTTACATCAACCTTCATAATATGCAAACTTGGTGCACTTGCTTTAAGTCGCACTCCATAGCGAGACCCTTGTTTTACAATTTCAGGCTCTTCAAGACGCATTTCTTCCATTTTTGGACTAACCACACCATAGCCATCTTTCTCGACTTGTTCAAGTGCTTCCTTTATTTTGTCGTATTCGGTTTTGGCATGTGCAAGTGTTTTGATATAGGATACAAGTTCAAAATCGCTTCCGATTTGTTGCCCACATTCATTTGATAAAACTTTGTAAAATAGGTCTTGTTTTGGCTCAATTTCAAGATAGGCAATGCCTTCACCCATATTAATATTGGCTAGCTTTATTGGCTCAAAATTGCTAGAATTGACAAACAAATTTTCGACGGAACTTATCTCGCCTACCTTTGTTACGTCATTTACAAGATTTTTGCTTTCGGTCACGATTTCTTGGATAAGTTCGTTGTCAAAAGGCAAAACTTGCAACCATTTTGGCATTTTTACTCGCAAAGAATATAGCGGAAATTCGTTGAGCAAATTAACGAATATATTGCCAATATCCTTTTCGGACAAATTTAGAATATCAAGGGCGAGAACGGGCACGTTGAAATTGGCTTTCATCGTTTCAACCAAAATTGTCGTTGCTTTGTCACTTGGCTTTGAGGTGTTTAGCACAACTACAAAAGGTTTGCCACTTTTTTGCAATTCCAATATGGTTTGTTTTTCTGCTTTAACGTAATTTTCTCTCTCAATTTCGCCAAAAGAGCCATCGGTAGTCACAACAATAGCAACGGTGGAATGGTCTTGTATAACCTTTCTTGTCCCTATCTCGGCAGCGGTTTCAAAAGGCAAAGGCTCTTCGCTCCATGGAGTGTTGACAAGCCTAGGCTTGTTGTCTTCCGTCAACCCCTCCGCACCTTCTACGGTATATCCCACGCAATCAACAAGGCGAACCTTTAAGTCAATATTGTCGTTGATTTTAATTTTTACGGCATCTTTTGGGATAAATCTCGGTTGGGTAGTCATAATCGTTTTTCCGTCGGCACTTTGAGGCAATTCATCAATTGTTCGAGTTTTGTCATATTGATTTTCAATGTTTGGCAAGACTATCTTATTTACAAAATTTGTTATAAAAGTAGATTTTCCAGAACGGACAGGCCCCACAACACCGAGATAAATGTCCCCACTTGTACGTTTTGAAATATCTTCATAAATTTTATACGAATCCATATTTTCCTCCAATAAATTCGATATATCAAAACTTATGTTATAAAAATCAAAATTATGCAAATTTTGTCAAAAAAGTGAGTAAAAAAATAAAAGAAAAAGTATAAATTAAAGAAAAACGAGAAAATATATCCTATTTCTCGTTTAAAGTATCAAAAGTTAACCAATTTCCTTTTGTTTTATCTTTTCTTTTTCGTCTTTAGACTGTTTTTTCCCTATTTTTTGCAATTTGTCGCGGAAATTGATTTTATTTTCTTTGCCGATAAGCAACCTAAATATGTTTTGTCTATGAGCATAAAAAACAAGGCAAAATATCGCAAATAAAAGCAAACTAAGGACAAGGTTGCCTGTTCCATTCAAAATATTTAAAGAATATGCTTCAAAAATAGTAAAAAGCGTAACCATAAGGAAAGATACGAGTGAAGCATAGTCGAATAAAAGAAGGAACAAAAAACCGCCCACAAAGACAATCAACCCAAGAAGTGGATTGGCAACGCAATACATTCCGTAGCATACGGCAGCACCTTTTCCTCCTTTGAAATGATAAAATACAGGGAAAATATTGCCTACAAGTGCGGACAAGCCACCCGTAAAAAGCCCAATATATGCATTAACTCCAGCAGATGGTCCCCCAAAAAGATAAAAACCGCAAAGTGCGGGAATAACACCTTTTAGCATATCTAAAAAAAGAGTCAAGAGACCTATCCCAAAGCCTAAATTACGCAACATATTCATTGTCCCCGGGTTGCCACTGCCCGATTTTGAAATGTCATAATGTTTTGCTCGACTTATAATTCTTGCAAAAAATATGTTGCCGATAAGGTATGAGCCAGTTATTAAAACAACAAATTTCCACCATTCCATATCTACAATTCTTCCCTATCCGAGCGACTTTTAATCACAAGATTTATTGGCGTTCCGCTAAAATCGACGGCCTTTCTTATTGTATTTTCGAGATACCTTTCGTACGAAAAATGCATAAGATTTCTGTCATTTACAAATATCACAATTGTTGGTGGGTTGACGCCCGTTTGAGTGGCGTACAAAATTTTGAGCCTTTGTCCGTTTTTGCTTGGGGGTTGTTTCATGTTAATTGCCGATTGAATGATATCATTAAGTTGTCCCGTTGAGATACGCTTGTTGGCATTTGCCATAATTTTTTCAACTTCTTCCATTATTTTGCTTACTCGTTGCCCTGTTTTAACGGAAATAAACAAAGGAACATAGTAATCCATAAATTTTAGGTCTTCGTCAAGTTTTTTCTTGAAAATGTTTATTGTTTTGTCGTCTTTATTCTCAATCAAGTCCCATTTGTTAAGCACAATCAGGTTTGGTTTCTTTTGGTCGTGCACGAAGCCAGCAACTTTTATATCTTGTTCGGTTATCCCCTCAGCCACGTCTATCATAGTCACGACAATATCTGCCCTTTTTATAGCTTCAATAGTTCGTAGAACACTATATCTTTCGATACTTGCATCTTCTATGGCCGACTTTTTTCTTAGCCCTGCTGTGTCTATCAAAATGTAATCCTTGCCGTTATATTTAAAAGGCGAATCAATAGCGTCTCTTGTTGTCCCTGCGATTTTGCTCACAACAAGTCGCTCTTCTCCCAAAAGTTTGTTGGTCAAACTGCTTTTGCCCGCATTAGGTTTGCCCACAATTGCAATTTTTGTGGCTTCCCTACTATCTTGCAAATCTAAATTGTGAGATTTAAGGCATTTGACAATTTCATCTAAAAGGTCGCCCAGCCCCTTGCCTTGCTCGCTAGATATAGGATAAACGTGCTTAAAGCCAAGTTCGTAAAAATCATATAAATTGTCCATTTCAAGATTGTCAAGTTTGTTGACGACCAAAATAATATCTTTTTTTGTCCTTTTCATGAGATAGTCAGCAACTTGTCTATCTGCCCCGCACATGCCACTTTTTCCATCAACAAAGAACAATATAACATCTGCCAAATCAATGGCGATTTGGGCTTGGTTAAAAATATTTTTCTCTATCTCGCCTTGGCTTTCAAAGTCAAGCCCGCCCGTATCTATAAGTGTAAAAAAATTGCCACACCACTCCGCATCGCCATAAATTCTATCTCTTGTAACACCTGCAATGTCGTCAACAATACTAATACGTCTACCACAAATTTTATTGAAAAATGTACTTTTGCCGACATTTGGTCTACCCACAATTGCTACTAAAGGTCTCATACTTCACCAACTTTTATAATTGTATTTTATCATATAATGTAGGTTTAATCAATGTTTTTGTTGAGACATTTTTTGCAATTTTTTTGACAATTTAGGCACAAGCCTTTTGTTTTTGCCAATTTGAAAGATTTGAAAAAAATAAAGAAAAGTAAAAGTATAACAAAAATAGATATGAGAATTTTTGACAAAATGGTGCCCGTTCCCAATTGATAAATAACAAAACAAATAAAATATGCAACAGCGAATTGAGTAATGCAAGAGAGCAAGGTCAACTTCCAACCAATCTCTTTTTTAAGAACGGCTATGGTTGAAATGCAAGGCATATAAAGAAGGCTAAAAATCATCATAATAACAGCGGTAAGGGGCGAAAAATTTATAACAAACGCACTAGATAGAAAACTTGCCCCGAGTTGCTTTTCAAAATTAATTGAATTTGGGATATTATTTACAATAGCCATTGTGCCTACGACCATCTCTTTTGCCATAATACCAACAAGCAAACTGACAACTATTCCCCAATTGTCAAGACCGATTGGTCGGAAAAGAATAGATAGCCACTTCCCCGTTGTTTCCAGCATACTAGTTGCCGACCGAACGGTCGGTACGTATTCAAATTTGAAACTGAAATTTTGCAATATCCAGACAATTACACTAAAGGAAAGTAAAATTGTAGCAACTTTTACAACAAATTGCTTTATATTTTCCCAAATTGTTATTGAAATTTGTTTTAAACTTGGAAGCCTATATGGTGGAAACTCCAAGACAAATGACCTTTCTCCGCTTTTCAAAAATTTTTTATCCAAAATATTTGATACAAGCAAGCCCACCACAACACCAATTAGATACAAGCCGACAACTATAAATATGTTGCCTTTGCTAAAAAAAGCGCCACCAATAACAGCATATATAGGCAATTTTGCACTGCAACTCATGTACGGGCTTATCATGGCTGTTTTTATTTTTGTGTTGTTGTCTTCGATATTTCTTGCGGTCAAAACTGCCGTCGTCGTACAACCAAAACTCATCAAAATTGTAAAAATACTTTTGCCACTTAACCCAAACTTGTAAAAAACATCTTCAAAAGAAAATGCCAATCGCGACATATATCCACTGTCTTCTAATAAAGATAGAAAAAGAAAAAGCAAGACAATTTGCGGAATAAAACATAAAAGTCCACCCACTCCGCCAATTATTCCAGTCGAAAATAGCCCGATTATCCATGCAGGAGCGTTGATTTTGTAAAGTAAAGAGACGATCGGGTCACCGATAAATTTATCAATCGCAATTTTTAACCACTCGGACAAGGTAGCGCCTAATGACGAAAATGTTATATAAAAAATTGCAGATAAAATGCACAAAAAAATGGGCAAACATAAAAATTTATTTAAAATAAATTTGTCGATTTTAAATTTGCCATACACCTTATTGCTTTTTTTTATGGTACAAAGTTTTAAAATTTTGTCTATATAATCATATCTATATTTGGCAATTAGAGTTAAGTAGTCTTTTTCTTTTAAAATTTTATTAATTTTCGCTTTTTGTGTCTCATTTAAATTAATTTTTTCTAAAATATTTTCGTCTTTTTCTAAAATTTTAATTGCAATATACTCATTTTTGCAATTAAATTGGCTCAATTGGGATAAATTGATAACGGACAAAATTTCTTTTATAGGTAAATTTTCTAAATATGGCAAACTCGTAGTTTTGTTGTGTGAAAGCAAGCAATTTAACAATTTTTCTTTTAAGAATTTGCCATTTTTTATGATTTTTATGCCAAAAAATTGCGCCAACTTGTCGTAGTCGTACTCTTGCCCCGCTTTTTTGATTTCCTTATCAAAATTTATAAGCAAAGTTGGGTTTAGTCCCGCTTCCAAAAGTTGCAAAGTGAGATATAAATTTCTCTCCAAAACGTTGGCATCGCATATATTTATAATGTCCGCCCTTTCTTTTAACAAAAAATCGATAGAGATTTGCTCTTCAAAACTAAAACTCGTCATGGAATATAGCCCTGGTAAGTCTACGATTTCGTAAGTTTCGTTTTCAATTTTTATTTTTTTTCTTTTTTCGTCGACGGTTACGCCATGCCAATTGCCCGTATGTTCAAAACTTTTTGTTAATTTGTTAAAAAGTGTCGTCTTCCCTACGTTTGGGTTGCCGATAAGTGCTATTTGTTTCATCTTGTCACCACAATCTTTTGAACTTCTTTTTGTTTTAATGCCAGCACAAAATGGCGTAATTCAACCAAAAAAACACCTTTCAAGGTTGATTTTTTAATTATTTTAACCGTTGTGTTGACAAACCCTAAATCGAGCAATCTTCTTTTTATTTTGTCGCTTCCAATTATGTCTTTTACCGTATAATTTACATTTATTTCGCCATTTGATAGAAAAAAAAGGTTGTCCATATTAATAAATATGAACAATCAATGTAATATATTAAATTTTTTTATGTTTTTTGAAGAAAAACCTAATAAAAAAGTCTTAAATTGAAAATCTTGATATTATTTAAGAA
>CAVHMC010000062.1:0-6590 GCA_963636895.1 Oscillospiraceae bacterium
TTTTTATGCTCTTTTTATATCTCTTTTTATATGTTTTTTATATGTTTTTTATATGTTTTTTATATTAATTCTTTTTCAATTTTTACATTAAATTTTTTAATTTTTGATTTTAGAAAAAGTTGACAACAACACCCAAAAGAACGCTTAAAATATAAAGTGAAATGAGAATAAAAAAGTTCTGTTTTGTGTTCCTATTTGTCTTAAAAAGCACCACCAAGGCAAGTCCAGAATTAACCGACAACCCCGCCAAAGTTGACCCCAAACTTATGCTTCCAGCCATAAAGAGTTCGGTTATAATTACCGACGAAGCACAGTTTGGAATAAGCCCCACAAGTGCGACCAAAAACGGTTCAAAAAAGCCCGTTTTTAGCATAAAATCTTTTATCGCATTTTCGCCCACGAACTCAACAATCGCACCAAAAATTATATTGATAACAAGGATAAAAAGAAAGATTTTAAGAGAGTGCAAAAGCGGGTGCAAAAAAATTTCTTTTACGCCTTTATGCTCCTTTTCAATATCATGATGACAACAACCATGAATGTGAATTTCGTCAATATTACTTGCCAAATCATTTGTATCTTTGGAAACTGAACTCTCTAAAATTTGAGAAGAATTCTCGTCATTTTTTTGGTCCTTCTCCGTCAAATCTTGGGGTTTAGTTGGCAAAATATTTGTAGAAGAATAAGCTTTTTCCTTTTTATTTTTGAAAATTAAATCGAGAAGAACGCCGACTAAAACAGCATAGACAAATTTTATAGCAAGTATCAAAACAAGGTCGAGATAGTTGCTTGAATTTGTTAAAAGCAAGGGGAGAGCCTCGTCTGATGTAGCAAGATAAATAGCAAATAAAGACCCAATAGTTATGGCTCTTTTTGAAAACAAATCGGTCGCGACAATAGAAAACCCGCATTGTGGTATTAGTCCAAAGCCAGCACTAACAACTGGTGCAAAAGGTGATTTTAGCAACTTATTTGTTTGATATTTGTTCAAAATTTTGTCTTCCAAAAGTTCAATAACGACGTAGCAAACAAATATTACGGGCAACATTTTGAGAGAGTCCAAAGTCGCATCTTTTAAAATTTCTAGGATAGTTTGAAACATACTCAAATTGTAAAACATTTGACAAAGATTGTAAAGAGATTTTGTAGGCAGATAATATTTACGAGTTGCTTTTGGGTGTAATAAATATGATATATTTTTTGCTTTTTAATATTTTTGTATAGCCACCAATAGTAGTGTGATGAGTTTTTACATGTAATTTTTTTGTGTAAAAAATAGCGAAACGGGATATCTTTAGTTAATGAAAGTATGTATGTAAAAGAATAAAGGTGTGTTTTTGCGATAAACTCACAAAAATATAAGGAAGTATATATTGATTATTTGTTAAAACAATTAAATTGTATGGGGAGAATTAATTTATGTGGGGCGAAGCCGTTGCGAGCAGGCTCGCCCACCGCCCACAATATTTTGTGGGCAGTGGAGTTGAGCGAGGCGACGTGGTCGTCTCGCTCAACAAACGGCTTCGCCCCACCCCACGACCTCAAATTTCCTATTTACAAGCACCACAAAAAAAGTTATACTACTATTGATGTTTTACCAATGTTTTAGATTAAATTACATAATGTATTTACAAAAAAAATATTATACGGAGTTTAAAAAATGGAACAGCAAAATTTTAATTTTGCCACCTGTTTTTAAGCGAACCGGACTTAATATTCTTTTATGTTTCCCTATTGCAAAATGGTTTGACGACGACAACATTTCAAGGCCAATAGGTGTTGTAACAGTAAACAAACAAGGTGCGGAAACCTTATACAACTTGCAAGACTACGAGTTTAGTTTTGAAAATCAAGATTTTGACTTTCGCTATCCCTACAGTTTAAAATCTCAAGAAGCAATAAAAGTAGCTCTTGATAAAATATATTCCAGCCTTTCCCTTCCCAATGGAAAGCAAAAAAAAGAAAAAGTGAAAGAATATGAAAATAGGCTTAAAGACCTTCTTCCCGACGAGTATTTTGCCTTTTATAGAGACTTAAAAAGCAATCAAATTTTGCCTATTTCAGACTACATAAAAAAAATAAGGAAAAACTCCGCAAGGAGACAAGATGCAAAGAGTGACTATGGTGAAAAGTTAAGAAAAGAAATATCAAAATTTATAAAAAAAGACCTTTTATCAAATTTAAAAAATTATCCGTCATTTGCAAAATTACAATTTTATAAAAATTTAGGTAAATATTTGAAAAAAAGCACCTATTTTTATGATTTTAATCGAGAATTTGAAACAAAAAAATATGACATCATTAAAATGATATCAATAATTTTGTCAAACAATTTTTCTTCGACCATGCAAGAAGATTTCATATCAAAAGTCCTTCTCATGACTTTAAATGCTTTACTTCTCAAATCAAAAAACAAGAAATTAGACGAAGTTGAAAGCGACCTTCAAAATTATAAGGAAATTTTTGAAGAAGAAATTGACCAAGTAGAAAATGAAGACAAAAAAATTAAATTAAAAGAGTTTTTTAGCGATTTGGAAAACGATAAATTGGGAAAAAATCAAAGCGATATTTTCTTTGCATATTTGTACATATTTAATTAATTTGTGTTGCTTTCGTCGCTTTTTATATCGTTGTAGAAGTCAAAAGCTTTCATAATTTCCGCCAAATCTTCCTTAGGATTAACCGCTTCTTTCAAATCAAAGCCAGATTCGTTGGGTGAAAAATCTGAATTTGGCGAAAATAAAATATTTTCAAAATTTATGCCATTTGAAGTCTTTGTTTCGCTAGATAAGTACTTCTCAAACTCAGGTGCTTCACGTTTAACTTCTCGTTTTGTTTCAAGAGGTTTTTCTTGTGTGTCTTTTTTTGAGGGTTGTCGAGGTGTGTCGTTTGGTTTTTCACTTGCAAGCGTTTCGTCGTCTACCACAAGTCTTTTTGCGCCCATCATTTTTGTAAGGAGCCTTTTCACAGGGTCGCCACTTGAACTTTCCTTCATGTTCCTTGACTGCATTTCGAGATTGACTTGAAGTGAACGTCGACAATCTTGGATAGTGTTTAAGAGTTCATTTTTTATTTTTAGGTCAAAGGAAGAATTTACATCTTGAAGCAAATTTTCCATTTTAGCATACAACAAATTTAGTTTTTTTGTCTCTAATTCGTATATGTTTTTGGAGCTATTTTCTATGAGTTTTGCCCTTTCGACAGCGGACAAAAGCGAAGTCATAAGGTCGCTGTCGGTGGAATTGGTAAGTTTATCCAATTGGTCTTTTAAATAAAAAATCCTATCTTTTTGCTCGGCAAGACGCGACTCGTAGTCATTCCTTAGTCTCTCAATATAACTATCAACTTCAAGTTGGCTATAACCTTTTTTTACAATCTTAAAACTACTCATTTGCCTTTTGCCCCTTTTTTAAAATCACAAACAACATCACTCCGCCCAAAATTACAAGAAGAATACTAAGCGCTAGCGAAACTCGAACACCCCCCACCATCAAACATTCCGCTGGGTCACGAAAAGCTTCTAATATAGCCCTAGCAGTGCCATAAATAATAAAATATCCCGCGGTTATTACGCCTTTTTTATTTATTTTGTGCGTTAGAACAAACAATATTACAAAGCCAAGCAAGTCGATAAAACTTTCGTAAAAAAAGGTCGCCAAGTGCCAAGAGCCATTGATTTCCACACTTATAGGGAAAAACATGAGCATGGGGTCGGTGGTCTCAACACCATAGCAACACCCAGCAAAATAGCACCCGATACGGCCTATCGCTTGCCCCAAAATAAGACAAGGGGCACATAAATCGCAACATTGCAAAAGTGAATATTTATGTATTTTCGAGCATAGCAAAACGCCCAAAAAACCGCCTATAACTCCACCATATATTGCCATGCCACCTTCCCAAATTTTAAAAATTTGCCAAAAATTGCTGACACCATGAAAAATACAATAATACACCCTTGCCCCAACAATTGCACAAGGTAAAGCGTAAAGTGCAAGGTTGATAGGCATATCCTTGCTGTAACCTTTTCTTTTTACGATATAAAGAGCCACAACGACGCCTAAAAGCATCGCTATAGAAATAATAAGCCCATAATAGGAAATCTCCTTTCCAAAAAGGGAAAAAGATTTTGAAACCAACAAAAATTTTTCCATACTCGTATTATAACCCACGTAAAATAAATTGTAAAGCAAGTTTCTATCTTTATGTCAAGCAACAAAATTTTTAAAATGTGCAAGTTTTCTTACTTAAGGTGCAACTCGACGAGACTTTCTACATCAAAAGTTTGAGGAAACATATCAAAAATTTCAAAATTTACAATCTTATATTCATCTTTTAGATAAACCAAATTTTGCTTCAAGGTATATAAATTGCACGATATGTAAATTATGCGGTTAACTTTGCATTTTTTTAGTAGGTCAAGGGTAGAGTGGTCCACCCCACTACGTGGCGGGTCGACAATGAAAGTTGCGTCTTTGTTTTGCTCAATAATTTTGGGGAGTTCCGCCCTAATATCTCCGCAAATGTTGGTTAGATTTGTTATTTTGTTGACCAATTTTGTCTTTTCGGCATCGCTACTAGCGGAAGAATTTATCTCAATTGAATAAACTTTTTTTGCATTTTTACTCAATATTGCACTTAGCAAGCCAGCTCCACTATAGCCTTCCACCACAATTCCGCCTGTTACCATTTGAGAGACCTTTTGATACAATTTTTCTCGCATTTCATCATTAATTTGCATAAAAGAATAGGGTTTAATGTAAAAAATAAGGTCTTTATATGTAGATTGCAACTCTTTCAAACCACAAACATGCTCAAAATTGGGGCTAAAAATTTCATTTTTTGATTTGTTGTAATTAAGATACAAGCCAAAATTTTCGCCAAAGTTATTTTTTAACAACGAAGCAAAAAAGTCTAAATTTTTAGGTTTTTTTGTACAAACAAGAACAATCAAAGGTCTATTTTCAAGCACTCGAACAACCAATCTTGTGATAAAAGTATCCTTTTTTGTATTTAAAAAGTCTCTAAAAAGGCTTAAAATTGTGTTTATTTCCGGCTTTGCCACAAAACATCTATCTATCTCAACAAGCGTATTTGATGACTTTTTTTGAAGTCCAACTTTGCCATTTTTTACAACAAAAGCAACTTTATTTCGATAAAAAAATGGATTTTGACAACTATTTTGCAAGATTTCTCCGTCGTAAATATCGCAAAAATACTCTTTTATTGTGTCTTTTTTTAAAGCCAAACAGTCAGAGGCAGAGATATTCATTTTGTCGCAACCACCGCAACACGAAAAATACTTACAACATGGTTCTATTCTTTTTTGAGAGGGTTTTTCAAGTTTTCTTATCTCACAACCGACAAAATTCGCCTTTTTTTGCACTTCTTCGACGTCAAGCATTTCCCTTGGAAGGGCGTAAGGCACCACATATTTTTTGCCGTCATAAAAAGCGACGCCTTCGCCATTGATATTTAATTTTTCAATTGTAATTTTGCTCATATGAACATATTATCACAAAAACACGTCAAAAAAAAGAAAGAAATGATAATTTTTAGTTTAAATATCATTTTTTTATTTAAAAATTAAAGAAAAAAGTAGTTCCTAAACATTTTTAAAGTGATTTTTTAGTAATTTAAAATAAATTTATAAAAATTACAAAGCAATTATAAAGTAAATTTAAAGCACTTTAAGATGATTTTATAAAGATTTTGTTATTTTTAAAGCATTTTTAAGTGATTTTCGGACAATTTTAATGTAATTTTTGTGCAATTTTACAATTTTTTAATAAACTGCAAGAATTTTTTTTGTATATATTTACTTTCAATAATTAAATAAAATCAAATCACTCCAAGACTAATCATCATGGCTTTACTCACTTGACTCATTTTATATTCACTCAACTCACCAATTTTTTCTTTAAGACGCGTTTTATCAAGAGTTCTTATTTGCTCCAGCAAAACCACCGAATCTCGTTCCAAGCCATATTCTTTACTCGACAGTTCTATATGAGTGGGGAGTTTTGCCTTGTTGAGTTTGCTTGTAATAGCCGAAACTATCACCGTAGGAGAATATCTGTTGCCGATGTCATTTTGAACAATAAGCACAGGACGAACACCACCCTGCTCGCTCCCGACGACAGGACTCAAATCTGCATAATACAATTCCCCTCTTTTTATCATATTCCCTCTTGTGAGTGAATAAAAATCATAAAAAATTGCCAAATTACAAGCTAAATGAAGTTTTTATAGCACTCTTTATACTCAAATTTTCTTTGTCCTATCGCGTTTTTCATCTTTTGGTCGCACAAGGTGTCCCTTAAATTTTCCAAATGAAGCCTTTTCTTTAGCATAGTATGTTGAGTTGCTTGCAATGTGTTAAAAAGCATATTTTCAACATCTTCCATATTCAAATTTTCCCCCGATTTTTTATTTTTAAACTCTTTACTTACCAAATTTTACACAACATTTATTAAAAATATAATGTTTGTCACCAACAAACTTGCCTATTTTTGCTCAAATCAAAATCTTAATTAATTTTCGTTTTGTTCAAATTAGTGTGTATTTAAACTACATTTTAAAAATACACT
>CAVHMC010000063.1:0-6569 GCA_963636895.1 Oscillospiraceae bacterium
ATTATATATATTAAATTAAATATATTTTTTTTATTTGTAAGATAAGAAAAGAAAATTTGATAAAGAAAAGAATTTTTGAGTTAACGATGGCTAATGGTTGCCCACTTTCATTTTTTATTTGTTAAAAAAATATAAATATTTTTTCAAAAAATGGTCAAAAGGGGTTGACGATTTTAAACTTCAATTGGTTAACATTATGAAAGGGTTAAAAAATTTTCAAACTGGGGACAAGCTAAAACCTATATATATTAAGGCTTTTAGGCAACAAACTGTATTACGATTTGCTATATATATGAGAGAAAATTTTTTTTGGAAATTGGTAAAAACAAAACTCTCAATCCCTGTATTTATGGGCGTTTTAACAAAAGTCGTGTAGTCACCCCCTATATATATTATGTAGGGGAAAATTATAGAAAGAAAGATAAGAAAGAAGTCTAATCCACCTAGATTTCTTTTTTGTTGTGAATGAATTTATTAAAAGGAGGTGTAAAGCCAAAATTAAGCCAATATGACACGAAAATAGCATAGACAGGTAAATTATCACAAAAAGGAGAAACGATGAAATCTGAACTAATTAAACCAATAATAACGCTAAGACTGAAGGATATTAAACTACAAGAGAAATTGCAAGAGATGTATGAAGAAACAAAATTTGAAAGTGTGAATGAATTTTTGAACGCCGTTTTGAAATCTTTTGCTTTCAAACAAAATCGAGATGATGAGATTTTGGATACGCTAGAAAAGATTGACAATACGACCACTGCCATTTGGGAGAAGTTAAATGACAAGCGAACCTAAAACCGACAATATCGTTGTGAAACTCAAATATTACAAAACAAAGGATAATTATGCAGAAGATGACAAAATGGCTGAACACCGAGATTTTGTGAGTTGTAAAGGAAGTTATACTTACCTAAACTATATAAACTCGGGTGCAAGCGAAAAAGTGCCAAGTGACTATGAGCAATATATCGGCAACAAAGAAAAATCTTGTGGCGCTTTCAATCAAAATGGACTTTTGACCGATGAACAAAAACAAGAATTGCGACACCAACTGCAAAACACCGAAAGTGTGATTTGGGATATGGTAATTTCGTTTAGAGAAAATTTTGGAAACGAGTATTGCAGAGATTATGACCAAGCATGCAAGTTTTTGTGTAAGGAACTACCAAAGTTTTTCAAGCGAGCAGGCTTGTATCCCGAAAACATAATTTGGTATGCGGGACTTCACGAAAACACCGAAAACAAGCATATACACATTTCGTTTTTTGAAAAAGACAAATTGTATTTTGACAATGGTGGAAAATTAAAATACCATTCTGGGAAAATTTCAAAAGACTTACTCATCTCAACCAAATTCACTTTTGAAAAGGCTCTCACAAAACCCACTGCACAAATACTCAAAGCACGAAAAAACTTGTATTATGCCTACAACTCGCAAATGTCAAGAACGGACCTTGCACGCAAATGTAAAAGATTGTTGCTTGACCTTTACAATAAAATTCCCAAGACTGGCAGAATATCTTATGACAGCGAAAATATGCAAAGATTAAAGAACGATGTTGATGGTGTAACCGAATTTATCTTGACCAAAAATTCGCAAACGAGAGATAGGTTTTACGACTTCAAACTAGCACTTGCACAGTTTGAAATTTGGAAAGACGAACGCAATTACAAGCAAGGCTCAAACTACCAAGAAGATATATTTAGAAGACTTGGAAATGTAACTATTAACACCGCTCTTGCTCTTGGCAAAATGCACGAGAAACTTGAAAGAATGGAGATAAAAACTGCAAACTACAAAGCATACAAAAAGCAATTGCGAAAGCGAGAATGGGACAAGATTTTTGCAATGTGGGAGTATTTTGCAAAGTGCGACCAAAGGCAAATTGACGAGTTTATCTATATGTGCAAACAGCGAGAGTATAGAGAAAAGCAAATGGAATATGAAAACTATAAAAACTCAAAACAAGCCGATTTTGAGATGTAGAAAACTAATATAGAACTGAATTATTTTTAAAAAGTTAGGGCTCCCGAAAATACTTGCTTGCAAGAATTTTTGGGAAGAGAAAAAGCAAATCGTGAGAGTGAGAAAATCAATTTTTTTTGGTTTTCAAGTGCATCAGATTTTGCTTTGACGATAAACAGGATAAGCGGAAGAAACATACACAAAAGAAATTGCTAGTAAAAGCCTTGTAAAACAAGACTTTTTTCTATGCAACAACCCTTGACTCTTTTGTTTCTTCCTTATCTTGCGACAAATGGGAATACCCATTTTCACGTCAAAGCACTTTGGTGCTGGTTATTTATATAGAATGAAATTAAAAAATTAGTATAGAAAGGAGATAAAAATTTTAAATATGGAAGGAACATTAAACTATGAATTTAAACAATACAAATCTAAATTTAAACAACTTAATACAATCGGAAGTTGACCGTATTTCAACTAAATACAACAAAGATTTTTTGGATTGCGAAGACTTAATAAAAATCACTGGACTTGGCAGAGATAATATTAGAAATTTACTTAGAAGCAAAAGTTTCCCAACAACAAAAGTCGGCAAACGACAAGTTGTGAGTGTGCTTAATTTTGTTACTTGGCTAACATTAAACAATAATCAAAGCGAGGTGCAAAATGGCTAAAAAAATACAACACAGAATAAGACGAAACAATAACGAAGGAAGTATCTTCCAGAGAAAAAGTGATGGTAAATGGGTTGGCAGTATAACTGTTGGGCACGATGAAAAAGGCCAACAAAAAAAGAAAACTGTTTATGGGAATAGTCAAGCAGAAGTAGCCAAAAAACTTATGGACATAAGTGGCAGAATGAAAAGTTATGCCTACGAAACACTTGAAAAGCATACTTTTGGCGAATTAATGAACGAGTGGCTTATGGTGTTTAAAAAATCAGCAGTAACACCCCGAACTTTTGAAGGAATTATTCGTAATTTTAAATTACATATAGAGCCACAAATCGGAAATATGAAAGTTTATGAAGTTGATACATTTGTTGTTCAAAAGGTTCTCAACAACCTAATTGACCAAGATTACAGCGTAAACACAATCAAGAAGAACAAACACTTGATTTCACAATTTTTTGAGTATGCGATAGATAATAAATGGGTTTTGCAAAATCCAACAAACCGGGTTCAAGTTAGAGCAAAAGACAAAGCGCAAAGCAAAAAAGAAAAATATAAAGCCTTGCCACCAGAAGTGAGAATTAAATTTTTGGAAGCGTTAAATAGAGATGAAGCAAACTTTATTAAACCGCTTTGTATTTGCTTGATGTTTTCTGGGCTTCGTATTGGCGAAGCCCTTGCTATAACTTGGGGAAATGTGGATTTTGAAAACAAAACACTAAAAGTTGAACAAGCAATAACACAAGAGCCAAAGTTTGATAGCAACGGCAAAGTTAAAAGCCGAACAACTATTATAGGAACCACAAAAACCACTTGTAGTGTCCGAGAAATACCGATTGCTGATATTGTTGTGCAAACGCTTCAAGATTGGCGAGAAAAGCAAATTTCAAGAGAGAAAAACAATAAAAATGTTACAGGCGATTTGACATCAAGAAACGCCTTTATTTTCGCTAACGACGACGGAACAATTAGAACTTATTCGGGCACAAAACAAATTTTTGAAAGATTTAAGAAAAGAAATGATTTGAAAAAATTTCATATCGGTTTTCACGGACTTCGCCATACATTTTCAAATATGTTGTTTGAAATGAATGAAAACCCAAAAGTAATTCAACAACTTTTGGGACATCGTGATGTGAAAACAACAATCACTGTCTACAACAGTGTTGATAGCGAATATGTTAGACAAACAACCGAAAAGTTTAATGAAAAAGTTCGAGAAGACCAAATGCTATTAGATAAAAACTTGCGAAACGAAGTGATTGAAGAACGCAAAGACAAACTTGTTAAAGATATGACCGATGACGAATTTGATGATATGCTTGAACAACTTATGCGAGAGCGTAAAGAAAGAAGACATAAAAAAGAAAGTGATATGGAGATGTAGGAGGTAAAAATGAAACCAGTATACAATGGCTATGATGAACAATTCTTAAATGGAAAACAATTAAAAGAGTTTTTTGAAGATTGTTTTCTTCAAACAAAACGCAAACAAACTTGTGTGTTAAATATGACTATTGATGAATATTTAACTTTTTTCAATATTGAAGATGACAAACTTTATAGAATTTTTGAAAATGGAACGTATTGTCGTTTGTCTGATGGAGAAACTGATAAAGAAATTTCATTTTTTGCTTTTATTCCAAAATGCCTTTTTAATCAATTTGAAAAATATGTTCCAAACAATCGCAATTGTTTAGAATGTGGTGCTCCGTTAAAAATAAGAAACGGTAAATATGGTGAATTTCTGTCATGCTCAAACTATCCAAAATGCAAATACAAGAAACATTTATATATAATTGGAAAATAAAATTAGAATAATTTAAAGATAGAAATTATTGATATTTAATTCAAAAATTTCATGTACCTATATGTACCTACATGTACCTACGGGGACAGTTTTAGGTACATTTAGAAAGAATTAGACCGACTTTTGAGGAATTCAAAGGTCGGTCTTTTTTTGTGCTAAAATTTTGAAAAACTGCCAAAATTTGTAGGTACATTGTAGGTACATTTTTATTTTTAATTGAAATTTTAAGAAAATTTTTTGTAAAATAAAAACCCTTGAAAGTGCCTATTTTACTAGGGTTTCAAGGGCTTTTAATAATGGAGCTGGTGACGGGAATCGGACCCGTGACCCCCACCTTACCAAAATAATCAACCTTTTTAATAAGGTTCTACACCCTATGCTGTTTATAGCCCAAAATAAAGGGGTTTGAGGGCTAAAAACAAAAACTGCACCATAGCAAAAATTAGACAATGGAGCAAATGAGAGCAGTAAACCCTAAAAATCACAAAAATTTGATTAAAACGACACTGAAATGGCGAGTTTTGGCGAATTTGGAACTGAATAGAAAAGTGCGTGTTGGGTCAGATGAAGTTTTTATAGAATTTCATAAAAATCGTCAAAATTTAGATAGAACCAAAATGTCCATTTACTCAACAATTACTATTGTTAACTTTTATACCAAAAAACTGTTCAATTATGATATGAAAGTAAATAAAAGTTTGTATCTCAAATTTAATCGTTGACTTTCACAACAAAATGTTAAAGTTTTATGTTGTAGTAGTCAATTATGCGAAAAAATATTTTATAAATAGATGTTTAATGCTTGACAAACTACTTCTGTGGAAGTATAATACACATATATACTTCTGCGGAAGTATAAAAAGGGGTAGATATGGAAAATATTACAATATATCATGGTTCATCAAAAATAGTTGAAAATCCAAAGTTTGGCGAGGGTAAGACATACAATGATTATGGTCAAGGGTTTTACTGCACAGAAAGTTTGGAACTTGCAAAAGAATGGGCTTGCACAGACAATGTTCAAGGTTATGCGAACAAATATGAATTGAATTTAACCGATTTGAAAGTTCTAGATTTATCAGATGAAAAATATACAATATTAAATTGGATTGCTATTTTAATGGAAAATAGGATTGTAAACTTATCAACTTCGCTTCAAAAACAAGCAAAAGAATATTTATTAGAAAACTTTTTGCCTGATTATAAAAACTATGATGTGATAATAGGATATAGGGCTGATGATGCATACTTCTTGTTTGCAAGAGCCTTCGTTAGTAATGAGATTAGTTTATCTCAACTTGGACTTGCAATGAAACTTGGGAAACTTGGTTTTCAATATTGCATAAAGTCAGAAAAAGCTTTTAATCAGCTAAAATTTTTAGACTATGTGGTTGCCGATAACACGGTTTATTATAATAAGAAGAAAAATAGAGATGAAGAAGCTAGAAGTGAATATTTAAAAGAAATTACAAATTTTGATTTAGATGGAATATATATGAGGGATATAATTAAGGAGGGTATGAAAAATGGTGATAAAAGGTTACGATTCTAGTTGTTTAGAAACGGCAATGAAAAATCTTGGTGAAGCATTTGATTATGCCAAAAATTCTTGTGGGCTTGATATGGATAACTTTATGGATATGTTTATATCAAGTGAATATTCAAAAATGTTTGAAGATGGAAATCCAAAAGTTTTAGTCGGTATGTCAGGAACTGAACTTGTCTTAAATGTTTTTGAAAAATGTGGATATACAATAGAAATTAAACCAACCCAAAATAAATTTGATTATTCTCCACAGTATTGGTGTGGTTGGATACTTGCTTATTATCAATGGAAAACAGGGCTATCGTTTAAGTACATTCACTCACAAATAACAATGCAAGAAATTTTGCAGTTGTATCCTACTTTGCACGAAGCACACGAAAATAAGTTTGTGGATATTATAAATGAAAGAATAAAAAACAAAGTAAAAACAACAAGACTTCAACAAATGAGAAAAAATTGCGGTCTATCTCAAAAAGAACTCGCAGAAAAATCAGGTGTAAACTTAAGAACCTTGCAACAATATGAACTTGGAACAAAAGACATTAATAAAGCATCAGCATCTTCAGTGTATGC
>CAVHMC010000064.1:0-6505 GCA_963636895.1 Oscillospiraceae bacterium
CCCCAAAAGTTAGATAACTTTAGGAGTTCCGCTTCAAAAACGTATATGTTGTATTTAATTTTGTTTGTTTTTTTACTAATTTTTTATGATGCTTCAAATTTTATTTATTTTTTTTAAAGAATATTATTGTACTAAGCAATATAAAATTTTGCATGTGGTTGTTTAAATCAATTTTTTATAGTTTAAACGCTTAGTAAAATTTTATGCCTTGTTTGTACTGCCATAAACGTCAATCTTGTGGGCGACGAGATTTGCAACTTCTCGCATGCCTGCACCCAAATATTTTCTATAATCAATGCTTGAGTTGTTTTGCTCTATGTTGCTTAATAGTCCTACCATGAGAGATATTCGCACATCGGTGTCACCATTTATTTTACAAACATGCATTTTACTCGCTTTTGCCAAAAATTCTTCTGGGATACCTTTTGCCCCTTGAATGTCAACACCAAGTTCAAGAAGCCTTGCCACATCTTTTGCATCAACGCCACTTGCACCATGCAAAACAAGGGGAGTGTTTGGAATAACCTTTTCTATCTCTTCCAAAATGTCAAATCTCAACTTGGCTTCGCCACTATATTTGTATGCACCATGCTTTGTGCCAATGGCAATTGCAAGGCTGTCTACCATTGTCTTTTCCACAAACTCTTTTGCTTGCAATGGAGACGTAAAGAGACTATTCTTTTCGTCTACTTTCAAGTCGTCTTCTATCCCAGCGATAGAGCCAAGTTCCGCCTCTACAAAAACGTCTCTTTCGTGTGCATAATCTACGACTTTTTTTGTAATTGCTACGTTGTCTTCAAAGGGAAGCATGGAGCAATCTATCATCACACTATCAAAACCAATATCTATTGCACGTTTGACAATATCAAAAGATTTGCCATGGTCTAGATGGAAACTAATAGGCACTCTACAACTCTTCCTTGCCGACTCAATTATTCCTTTCAAATAATCATCACCTAAAAAAGCGATACCTTGTTCGCTCACTTGTGCAATAATGGGTGAATTTTTGCTCTCCGCCCCAGCAATGATTGCTTTTAAAACTTCAAGGGTTGCAAAATTGAAGGCTCCAATCGCATAACCTTTTTCAAGTGCTTCTTTTAACAAATATTTTTTCATATTTTCTCCTTAATTTTATTCTTTTATTTTAAACCATATTTTATGAAAAGTTAAATTTTTTTTGCTATTTTAGAGCAATAATTTAAAAATTTTTTGCTATTTTTTCTTGTTTTTAAGCACAAAAACACTTTTTGTTTGATTTTGAAAGCACGTAAAGGAACAAGAAAACAAACAATTCAACCTTTGTCCCTTAAAGTACTTATAAAAATTATGTGTCGTTATTTTTGTATTTATAAAAATTATGTTTTGTGGCTTTAATTAAAAATTATGTTTTGTTGTTTTAATTTAAAAATTTTGATAGATAATCACAATTTATTGTTAAAATGTGTAAAAGTATTTTTCTTTTTTTTATAGATATAATATAATTTTGATATGAAAATTGATTTGTTATTTCCTATTTTTGAAGATGCAACTGACTTCTTTAAAAAATTCTTTGCAACAAAGTTTTGTAAAAAAGACGATGAGTTGACCTATTTTTTTTATATCAAAAAAGGGACTAATTTAGATTTTATAAAAACTCTTCCCAAAGGGCAAAAATATGTAATAAGGGAGACGACAGACAATTTTAACCTAAACGACGCTTTTCTTGACTATTTATCACAGGACACTTCTTGTGACGCACTTCTTTTAGGGGACACCAAGGTCGGCAACTTGGGCAAACTTTTTTCAAAATGTATAGAAAAGGCAAACGACGGGGCGCATTTAGTGCACATTAGATATGCAAAAGGGAAATTTAGACGTTTTTTTTCAACGTTGAAAGAAAAGTTTTTAAACCTTTTTATATCAATTTTTACGGGGAAAAAAGATAAGTTTAATATTCCAACTTTGGGGCTTATTGACGATAAAATTCTTTCGATTTTAAAAACCTTGCCTAGAAAAGCGTGTTTTTTGAAAAACACAAATATGTTCTATGGCTACGAAGGACGAACAATATTTATTGCGAGAAGCACACCCTATCACAAAGAAAATTTTTGGAGAAAAACACCTTGCTTGAAAATGTCTTTTGGTTGCCTTGGGTTAAATTTGTTGTCAATTGCGGGGATAGTCTTGGGGACGGTATTTAGCAAAATTATTTTGCTTGTTTGTTCATTGTTTTTGTGTCTCGCGTCTTTGGCTGGGGTGGTACTTTTTGGAGTAAAACACCTAATTGACATTAGGTCGAAAGGTTTAAACGCAACTTTTAGCAATAAAAAAGCAAAAAAATCTAAAAGTGTTTTACAATAATTGGCAATTGTTGTATACTTTACGTGTTAAAGTTTTTTAACGTTATTGTTTGAAAATTGCAAAAATTGGTAAAAATTATCATAAATTAGGTATCGCTTTTGATAAAAAACTTATCTTTTGCAATAAAACAATTTAAAAACATGAAAAAGGAGTTCATTATGAAAACAAAAATAGGAATTAATGGTTTTGGGAGAATTGGTCGTTTAATTTTGAGAGTGTGTGAAGAGAGAGACGACGTTGAAGTGGTGGGTATCAACGACCCTTTCATTTCTCCAGATTATGCCGATTATATGCTAAGGTACGACACAATTCATGGCTATTTTAAAGGTGAAGTGTCGCACACCGAAGACAGTCTCATCGTCAATGGCAAAAAAATAAGAATGTTTGCCGAAAGGGAACCAAACAATATTGACTGGAAAGGTTGTGGTGCTGAGTATATTGCAGAAGCAACAGGTAAATTTACAGATTTAGACGGGGCGAGTTTGCATTTCAAGGCGGGAGCAAAAAAAGTTGTTATCACCGCTCCAGGTAAAGGTGGCGTGCCTATGTTTGTTATGGGTGTAAATGAAGATAAGTACGAAAAATCTATGAACGTAGTCTCCAATGCAAGTTGCACAACAAATTGCCTAGCACCTCTTGCAAAAGTCGTAAACGACAAATTTGGCATTGTGGAAGGACTTATGACAACCGTTCACTCAGTCACTGCCACTCAACTTACCGTTGATGGCCCAAGCAAAAAAGATTGGCGTGGGGGCAGAGCGGCGACTTACAATATTATTCCATCGTCAACAGGTGCTGCAAAAGCGGTAGGTCAAGTTATTCCAAGCCTAAATGGTGTACTTACAGGTATGAGTTTTAGAGTCCCAACTCTTGACGTGTCCGTTGTAGATTTGACAGTCAAACTTGCACACCCAACGACTTATGAAGAAATTAAAAAAGAAATAAAGAAGCAAAGCGAAACAACCTTGAAAGGTATTTTGGGATATACGGAAGAACCTGTTGTGTCTAGCGACTTTATCTCCGACCCGCGCACATGTATTTTTGACGCTTCGGCAGGCATTATGCTAAACGACACCTTCGTCAAACTTGTCGCATGGTATGACAACGAATGGGGCTACTCCAACAAAGTAGTCGACCTTATTGCACACATGTCAAAAGTCGACAAAGCATAATTTTTTTAATTAACGACATTAAAAAATAACCAAAAATTTAATATTTAACACAAAAATCTTATTATTTTCTAAAAAATTAGGTAATAATAAGATTTTTTTATAGATAATATTTAAAAGGGTGTCTATTTAATATATTTGCGAACCTTTTATTAAAATTTGTATTTGAAATGATAGATAGATAAAATTTTTAGCACAAACGATATTTAAAAATAATCTATTTAATGCTTTTGCAAATATTTTTATTAAAAACAACCTTTAAAACGACAAATAAAAAGGCTAAATCTTTTAAAATTAGCAAAATAAAATCAGAACAAAGCAAATTTAAAGCGATGTTCCTTTTTGTTTATTTTAAAAATCTTTGACTAAGGGCTAGCACTTTTGAAACTAACAGATTAAAAATAGACAATATATGTTTAATGCACTATCCTTTTTATATTAAATTCAAAGTTTATTGACTAAAAGGCAAATTTTTAAGATAAAAATATTAATCTTCAAGGCCTAAAAGATAATCTGCGGACACAGAAAAAACTTGCGACAACTTGATGATATAACTTGCTTTTGGTTCGTTTATTCCCTTCTCCCAAAAATCAATCGCTTTTTGAGTGACGCCAATCAACTTTGCGAGTTCAAATTGAGACAAATTATTCTCTTTCCTTAACTCAAATATTCTTTTTGATAATTTATTGCACATGTAATTATTTTAGTAGAAATTTACTTAAATTTGTTGACATAGTAGAAATCTACTTGTACAATAATTATGTAGATTGAAAATTTTATCTACTTGCAAGAAAGCGTCTAAAATTTGTGGTTTCTTGTAAAGAAAAAAACGAGGTGGCGCCAAGTAATCACAAAAATTTCTCTTTTGGTTGTCATCTTGTTTTTTTTAAATAACTTTTATAACTTTAATAATTTTAAACTTTTGTGCTTTAAATTTGTAAAAAAGGGCAATATTTTTTAAATTTTTGATAAAATGTTGCAAATTTATTGGACTTCACTTTATAAAAAGTATATTTCAAGATAGATTTTAATTTGATTTATCACTATCGACAAAAAAACAAAGTTTATTTTTTTCAATTTGAATAATTGTTAGTTTTGCCTATAAGCAAGGTTCTAGATAAGACTTCCCAAAATAATAAATATCAACATCTATCC
This sequence comes from Oscillospiraceae bacterium, assembly GCA_963636895.1. GTDB lineage: Bacteria > Bacillota > Clostridia > Christensenellales > UBA1242 > UBA7862. The sequence goes on from CAVHMC010000064.1 coordinate 4,665, forward strand.
TTTGAATTAAACAAGAATGTTTTGTATATTAAAAGGCAATTGAATTCTTCCAAAATCAAACATAAATATTAAAATTATATATATTATCAAACAATTTTTTTAGTGGTAAATATTCTTAAATATTTTTTAATTCCATATCATCAGTTTGTTCGCAATCGTTTGTATTGTCCAATTTAAAGCGGAAGCCTTCCGTTGTCAAGGTAAAGCCAAGAGACCATTCCCAATTGAGATTTGGGCTATAAGTATCCGTTTTTGCGTCTCTAGTTTTGCCGTAAATTGTGTAAGCTCCACCGTCGCAAGTTTGCAACACCCGGGCCATGACAGACAAGCCATCGACCATCTTTTGAGAGTCATCTAGTCCACATTTTTCTAACACCTTTAAGGAGTGTTTTTCTAACAAGGGTAACATGTCTAAATTTTTTGCGACATAATAATTTGTTGTCACTCGTTCCAAATTTTGTGTTAAATAATTGATTAATTTTGCCAAAACACCCACCCTATTTTGTTTTATTCCAAGGTCTTCCAAAAATAAAATTGTGTTATTCTCATAAAAATCAAATTTTTCTTGATGGGAAACAGGGCTATACTTCTCCTTGTTTTTTTCTTCCACTTTGCCTATGTCGTGACAGAAAATAATCAAATTCATCATCGCTTGAGTTATTTTATCACATGGACAGGTGTCGGCAAAATTTTCCTTAAAAAACAACATAACAGACTCGGTATGCTCACCAAGAGTAAAGCCCTCCCAAAGGCCAACTTGACTTGCAAAGTCGGTTTTTAGAGTCTCGCATGCTCGCGATAAAGCATATTCCATGACCTCTTTTGGCTCTTGCGAAAAAGCTTCCACAATTTCTTCCTTACCTACAAGATTTGCCATTTGTTTTGCAAAGTCACTGCAAATTGTTAAATCTTTTAAATTTCTTTTCATATGGTATTCCTTTAAATTTATTTTACACATTTGTATAAGGTTGTCAAGATTAGTGTTTTATTGTACAAAATTACTGCAACCTTAAAAAAATAAAAATAAAATACCATAAGTTGTTGACAAAGGCTGTTTTTTTTGATAAAATTCTTTTGTTTTTGAAGTAAAGTTTTTAGTTTTGTGTCGTAAAAATAGAGTTACATTGATTTTTCGGCAAGTAAATTAAAAAAATCAAAGCATTAAATTCTCGAAAATTGTTTTTGATAAATAATGCAATTTATAACGGAAAATGATGTGCAGAAATAATTTCAAGAGCGAACATTTTGTGAAAATTTGCTTAAAAGTAAAATTTGTTGAAAAAAAATATAAAAATTTTTTCAAAAAATTGATTTGCAAAACAAAAATGCTTGTAAAAGAGACGTCGAGAAAAACTTCAAGAACAAACAAAATTTATGGAGAAGTACCCAAGAGGCCCAAGGGGATCCCCTGCTAAGGGATTAGGCGTGTAACAGCGTGCGCGAGTTCGAATCTCGCCTTCTCCGCCAATCGAAGTCGCGTTTGAACACCAAGAGAAAATTCATTCTCACAAAAGGTGTTGCAGGCGCGATTTTTTGTAGGAACAAAAATTGATTAAAAATTACTTTTTTGTCTTAATCCAGTTGCCATTTTTATCTCTTTGTAGGTTTATCCAATTAAAATGCGATGGATTTTCTAGTTGTGGACGCTTATAATCTACAATAATTCCAAAGCAGTCCCATAAATAAAAATACGAAACAAACCTAATAATTTGTTTCGTATGAGTTTCTACTGGCGGAGGACACAGGATTCGAACCTGCGGAGGCTCTCACCTCAACGGTTTTCAAGACCGCCGCTTTAAACCGCTCAGCCAATCCTCCACACAAAGGTATTATACTTATTC
>CAVHMC010000065.1:0-6479 GCA_963636895.1 Oscillospiraceae bacterium
AACCAATATTTCATTTGTATTAGGCTCAAAAAAATTAATATTTTTTTAATTCAAAAGTATCATTTTAACAACAGTTATAGCAACTTGCACAAAATAAAGATGCAAGTTTTTTTCATTTTTAGACCATTTTTTACATAATTTGTCACGAAAAGTTGGTAAAAAATTGATAATATAAAACCAATAAAAGGTTTTGGGGATATAAAATGAAAGAACGAGTTTTGGAAATTGATAAAATTAATTGGAAAATTTTTGCTAAATATTTTTTGTATGGCTTGATATTTTTTGTAGGCTTTCAAACAAAAATTATGGGAAAGTTTAGCCCTTGCTTTTATGGATTGTTTTTTGCTTTTGCTTTTTTAAGAAAGAACATCTTTATTCTTGGTTTGTCTTATATGTCCGCTCTTGCACTTAGTGATAGTAGTACATATTCAATTATTTTTGGGCTTATTTGTGTGTCTTTTGGCATCATTTTGTCCTTTATTTATGAAAAAAACAATAAAGTGCTCAAAACTTGGCAAGCTTTTCTTTACTTATTAGGTGTCAGTGTGCCATATGTGTTTTTTTCAAAGGGAATAGAAGCGCTATATATTTGTCTTATAAATGTTGCCTTAAACATTGTTTTGTGCTTGTCATCATTAAATTTTTTGAGAGTTTTTCGTTCGAGAAAATACAATCTCAATCTCAACATTGACGAGGCAATTTGCGGGTTGCTACTTGTTATGATGCTGTTTTGTGGGTTGCAAAATATCAATATTTTGCCTTTTGATATTGTAAAATTGATAGGTCTTGCGTTGATTTTGGTCACAAGTATTTTTCTTCCACGCGGGATAAACGTCGCTATTGGGGTTATTATGGGGCTTGGTGTCTATCTTTGTGGAGCAAATTTGGAGTACATTACGCTTTTTGGTGTTTTATCTGTTGTAAGTTTGCTTTTTCACGATATAAATCGCCTTTTAGGCTCGTTTGCAATTTTACTTAGCGATGTTGCTCTTAATTTTCTTTTAAATCTTTTTGGTGGGGTTAATATTTTTACTTTTCTTCCAACCATAGTTGTGTGTTTGGGATTTGCACTCGTGCCACAAAGTTTGCTAAATAAAATAAGGTCGAGTTTGTATCTAGACAAAACGGACAACTCTCTCAAGACAATTCTCAATCAAAACAAGTTGCAATTAAGTAAAAGATTGCTTTATACCGCCGAAGTTTTTTACGAAATGGATAAAAGTTTTAGAAAACTTGTAAAAGGGAGTCTTGGAGAAAAAGATGCAAAAAACATGCTTTGTAGCGAACTTATTAGAACAAATTGTGAGTGTTGCCCCAACAAAACAAGGTGTCTTAAAGGATATAACAATGATTTAAAGAAAATTTTTGACAATCTTATTAATGCGGGCTTTGAAAAGGGGAAAATCACTTTGGTAGATTTGCCACAATATCTCACGATGAGATGTGTAAAACTCAATCAACTTGTGGGCTCTATCAATTCGTTGCTTGGCGATTACAAATCTTATGCCAAACTCAACCTTGATATAGATAGTAGCAAATTGCTTGTAGCGGAGCAATTAAAGGGTGTGTCGCATATTTTAAATGAGCTATCAAAGGAGACCAGCCAAGTTGTGTCTCAAGATGAAAAGCAAGAAATTTTGATAAAGGAAAATTTGACCTATCAAGATATAATTCCAAGCGAAGTGGTGTGTTTTGAAAAGGACGAAAAAACTAATGTTGTTTCTCTTTTAATAAGAACAATTGATTATGACAACGAAAAAATTTTGAAAGTTATCAATTCGGTCACAAATTCAAAAATGGTCGTAGACGAAATATTGCCAAGTAATGACCAAAATATGACATATGTTTCGTACAAAACAGCCCCTACCTATGATATGGCGGTGGGGCTTGCCCACATGACAAAAGGTGGAAGTGAACAAAGCGGAGACACTCACTCTTTTTCAAAATTGTCTAGCGGAAAGTTCTTGCTTGCCTTATGCGATGGCATGGGGTCAGGCAAAAAAGCGAGCGAAAAAAGTGAAACATCGATAAATTTGATAGAAAATTTTTATAAGGCAGGCTATGACGAGGAGACAATTTTAGCAAGTGTAAACAAATTACTAAATCTTACAAGTGAGAATGTTTTTTCAGCCCTTGACGTAAGTGTAATTGACCTAAAAAATGGCGAAACAGATTTTATAAAGCAAGGTGCAACGGTAGGTTTTATCAAAACGGGCGAAAAGGTGTCCAAAATTGAAAGTAGTGGGCTTCCAATGGGAATCTTGGAGGATATCTCTCCAAAAGTTACAAAAACAGTCCTTTCTCCCGACGACCAACTTATCATGCTAAGTGATGGCATCGTTGATGCCTTTGGTGAAGATAATTTGCAAGAGTTTTTGAAGTATGTCAAAACGAAAAGCCCGCAAGACCTTGCAGACACTATTTTAAACAAGGCAAAAGAGATGCAAAAAAGTTACCCAAAAGACGATATGACTGTCCTTGTGGGAAAACTATATTACAATTGTGCATAATAAACTCTAAAGAACATTGTTGCGTGTATAAATATACATAAATATTAATAAATATACAAAATAAAATTTAAAAACTAAGCAACAAAAATTTTGTGCAAAGCAATCATAATTGTGTGTAACCTACAAAAATATAAAAAAATTAATCAAATTTGCATTTAAATTAACTAGATTGGTGCTTAAATTGACTAAATCAGTATTTAAATCAATTAAATTAGTATTTAAATCAATTAAATTTGTATTTAAATTAATCAATTTTATAATTAAATTAATTAATTTTACACTTAAATTAACTAAATTTTTGGCAAAACAATTAAATTTATTATTAAATTGCTAAAAAATTTGAGATTACTATTGAAATTGTTGCATAAATGGTATATAATCTTTATCACTATGGAAAAAGAAGTTTTGGAATATATCAAGGAAAACAATCTTATCAAGGCGGGCGAAGTTATTGGCGTTGCGTGTAGTGGCGGAGCGGATAGTATGGCGTTGCTTAATTTGCTTAATAGTGAAAAGGAAAATCTCGATTGTGAAATTATTTGCATTACAATTGACCACATGTTGCGTGGCGAAAATTCCATCGGCGATGCACTTTTTGTCAAAACTTTTTGTGTGGATAGGCATATCCCTTGTTGGAAGTTTTCGGTTGATGCAAGTAGACTAGCGGAAAGCAAAAAAATTGGAGTGGAAGAGTCGGCAAGAATTTCGCGTTATGGTGTTTTTGAAAAATTGTTAAAAGAAAATAAGGTGGACAAAATCGCTCTAGCTCACCACGTTTCCGACCAAGCGGAGACTATCCTTATGCATATTTTGCGTGGGGCAGGTCTCAATGGCGCCTGCGGAATGGAAGAGATTAGGCAAGACAATTACATTAGACCTTTGCTTGACACAACAAAAGAAGATATTTTGAAGTATTGTGCAAGGGAAGATATCCCTTATGTCACTGACGAAACAAATTTTGACACGAGTTACAATAGAAATTTTTTAAGGAATATTATTATGCCAGAACTCAAAAAGAGATGGGAAGGCGTAGAGCAAAACTTGGTCAATTTTGGCAAGGCTTGTCGCGAAGATAACAAATTTATAATGTCACATGCAAGTGTAGATGGCGTTATTTTTGAAGAAAATCTTGCAAAAATTCCACTTTTTTATTTTCATTATGATGCAAGTGTTATCAATAGAATTATTTTCAACGCTCTAGAAAAGATTGGTGTCACTAAGGATATTGAAAGAAAACACCTTGAAATTATCAAAAATTTGGCAAATAATACCAATGGCAAAAAAGTTAGTTTGCCAAATGGCTTATTTGCTCAAAAAGAGTACGATTATTTGACGCTTTTCAGAGTTGAAAAGAAAGAATATCTTGACGAATATCCTTTAACTGTGGGCAAGATTAATTTTATGGACTTGTATATAATTTCTGTAAAACGCACAAAAAAAATGGATAGAATAGAGAATATCCTTTTGCTTGACGAGAAAAAAGTGCCTGATACTGCTATTTGGCGTACAAGAAGGGCGGGTGACACCTTTACAAAGTTTGGAGGCGGAAGCAAAAGCCTTAAAAATTATCTTATTGACAAAAAAATTCCAAGTAGACTTAGAGACACACTAGCGGTGCTTGCTGATGGTAAAGAAATTTTATGCATCTTGGGTGTGGAAATTAGCGACAAGGTGAAGGTTGACGAGAATACCAAATTTGCCCTAAGAGTTGAAAGAAAAAACATAAAAAAATAGTCAAGTATTAATGAGTTTATAACCAAAAAAAAGATACAAACATGTAAGAACAAAAAGAAGATACAAATATTTAAGACTAAAAGTAAAAAAAGTAAAAATGAAAAACATAAAACAAAACAAGAAATAATAAGCAAAAAAAGTAAAAAAGTAGAAAACAAATAAAAAAAATAAATAAACAAAAGTAAACGTAAATAAATAAAAAAGCATAAAAGCATTAAAAATAGATAAAAAAAGTAAAGTTAAAATAAAAAAAGGAGTTGTGCTAAAGAGCAAGTTTGCTCAAAGGTAAACTTCTTTTTTTGTGTCAAAATTTATTTTTAAGTGTAAATGTGTACGAAACCAACCTTTTTGTTTAAAAAGGGCAAATATATTTTGTTGAGTTTTGTGCAAAATAATTGTAAATAATGTTGATTTATGATAACATATTTAAAAGTATTTTGTCGTTTTAAGGGAAAAATATGAAAAAAATTATAAAATTTGTAACATCATCAAAATTTTTACTTGCTTTAATGCTTTTGATAAATATTGCACTTTTTGTATTTATAACATTGACTGTGAGTGTGTATTTATACACTTTTATTGCGGTGCTTGCGGGGCTAATTCTTGTCGGGTTTCTCAATGCAGACAACGAAAGGGCGGAGTACAAGGTGGTTTGGATTGCTCTAATAGTCTTATTGCCCGTCTTTGGGACGGCCTTGTATTTGCAACTAAAAACGGCTAGGGGAAGCAAAAGGCAACGTCACCATTTTCAAGATGTAAACGAGACGTCTTATATGTCTTTGCATCAAGACGAAGAAGTTTTTAAAAATTTTGTTAAGCAAAATGCGGGCGTTGCAAATTATTCCAAGTATCTTTTGAATACCGAAAAATGGCCTATATACAACAACACAAAAGTTGATTATTTAAGCAATGGAGAAACCTACTTTGACAGCGTTTTTGACGCAATAGAAAAAGCAAAAAAGTATATTTTGCTAGAATATTTTATTGTAAAGCCGGGCAAAATTTGGGACAAAATGCTGGAACTTCTCAAAGAAAAAGCTAAAGCGGGGGTGGAGATAAAACTTCTTTATGACGACTTTGGGTGCATAGATAGATTTGGTGAAAAAAAATATTTTAAAAAACTTGCAAATTTTGGCATTGAGGCTTTGCCCTTTAATAAAATTATCCCAACAATCAACACCTTTTCTCAATATAGAGACCATAGAAAAATTGTGGTAGTCGACGGACTTGTGGGCTTTGTGGGTGGCATAAATCTGGGCGACGAGTATGCAAATATCGAGGAAAAGTTTGGGTATTGGAAGGACACTGCTCTTAAAATTTCAGGTCCCGCGGTGTGGAGCCTTGTTGTTATGTTTTTTGACAATTGGCAGGTATCTTCAAAAAGCAATCTAGATATATCAAGTTATAAAAATGAAATTGCAGGGGATACAGAAAGTCAAGATTTTGTTCAACCCTACGGAACAGGACCTATCACGAAAGCCCCCATTGCACGAAATTTGTTCTCTAAAATGATTAGTGGTGCAAAAAAATGTATATATATAACAACGCCTTATTTTATTATTGACAGCACAATTATTCAAGATTTAAAGTTGGCAGTTTTGTCGGGCGTTGAGGTCAATATTATAATGCCCGGCATACCAGATAAAAGGTGGGTCTATTATTTAAGCCGTTCTTATTATGCGGGGCTTATTAGGGCGGGTGTAAAAATTTACGAATATACAAAGGGTTTTGTACATGCAAAAATGGTCATGGTGGACGACAGAGCCACCGTTGTGGGAAGTACAAATTTTGATTTTAGAAGTCTCTACTTGCATTTTGAGTCGGGAGTCTTGGTGCAGGGGGCAAAGACAAGTGCCGTGGTAAAACAAGACATGAAAGACGTGATAAAAGATAGTCATCTTGTAACTTTGCAAGATATTAAGAGAAGAAAACTAAATGAAAAGTTTATTGGTGCATTTCTTAAATTTTTTGCTCCATTTATGTAAAAAATAGCACAAAATATTGCAAAAATACACAAAAGTTATCCACAAAAGTTGTCAACTTATCCACATTTTGACAAAAATGAATAAAAATAAACTTTTGTAAATTTTTATAAAAAATAATTTAAAATTGTGAAAAAGTGGCAAGTTATCCACAAAAGTTATCCACTTATCCACATTTTTAAGGTGTTTGCCCACATAAAAGTGCAAAATAAAGGCACTTTTATTTTTTTTACGATGTGGATAACCTATTTTC
>CAVHMC010000066.1:0-6258 GCA_963636895.1 Oscillospiraceae bacterium
AATGATAGAATAACTACACATTTATATAGTAGATAAATGAGTAGTTTTGAAGACCAATTTTGGTCTTTTTTATTAATTAGGATATACCACTTTTTTATAGATAAAGACCTAAAAGTTTTTTTTATTAATTAGGATATACCACTTTTTTATAGATAAAGACCTAAAAGGTTTTTTTATTAATTAAAAAATATCAAAATTTTTACAAATAAAGGTCAAAATTGTGTCTTTTTTATGTCAAATTTAAGTTTTTTCACCTACCTTTAATTTGCCGAATTATTAGAAGGCGGTCGTGACGGGTGGCGCCCCGCGCACCTGAAGGGTGCTGTGGGGCAGGTTTAGTCGCGGTCGCCATGTTATCATAGTGACTAAATTTTTTAATATGTTATTAAATTCTTTGTAAACAACAATCATTTAATAAATAGTTTTATGAATTAAAATATTAATAGACTAATCACAAAACTTATTTTTTAATACGTTATAAAATTTTTGGTAAGTGATTACTAATAAATATTTTTCTCAAATAATTATATATTCTTTGATAAAAATTATCTCAATTTTTATTGTTTTAACTACATTTCAGCTTTTTTTCTAGCTATTTTTTGCATTGCTTTTCGCTTATTATCCATGTTGGAGTGGACATATCTATTGAGTGTAACCGTCGGGGAAGAGTGGCCCAAAAGCTCGCTTATCGTCTTTATATCGACGTTGTTTTCGAGAAGTCTTGTTGCAAAAGTGTGCCTTAGAGAGTGGAAGCCGTAGTGCTTGATATGCAACTTTTTAAGCAAGTTTTCAAACGAATATTGGTAGGTCCTGTAATCGATACAGTTGCCTTTTTTGTTGCTGACTACATACTCGCTGGTGTTGGTTTTTAGTTCTTTCAAAATTTTGATAAGTCCGCTTGTAAGGGGAATTTCCCTTATTGAAGTGTTCGTTTTAGGAAGTCCAACTATCTCAATTTGTTTGTGATTTTGCATGATTTTGCTCGTAGATTTTGTAACTTTTAAAATTCTATTTTTAAAATCAATATCCGACCATTTTAGAGCCAAAAGTTCGCCAAGTCTTAGCCCTGTGTAAAGGCTTATCAAGACGCCATAAGAATATTGTTTTTTATTATTTAAAATAAATTTTTCAAGTTTTTGTTGTTCGATTTTTGTCAAACACTCAATTTTCTTTTCGGAGTTGTTCGAGATTTTTAGAGTAATAGCAAATTGTCTTCTTGTCATTTTGTTTTCATAGGCAAAATTTAGCGACCTATTCAGCAAACTTTTGAGCGTTTTTGCAAGCGAATTGGAATGTCCTTCTAAAAATTTAGATAAGGTTGCATTTACTTCGGTTTTTTTCATTTTTTTTATTTCAAAATCAAAATATTTCTCAATATAAATCTCGTATAAATTTTGATAGTGAAGATATGTCCTTTTCTTTACTTGATATTTTAAATTTTCTATATATTCGTTTATTATTTGGTTTAATTTCATTTGTTTCCTCCGATAAAAGTATATAGGAGATGGGGAAAATTTTGAAATGTCCCACATGTTACTTTCTCTCAAAACAACTTTTTTGGCATGCAATTTTAGTTTTTTAGGGACAAAAGATTACAAAAAGTGGTGGCAAACTTTTGATTTTTTACATCTTTATTTTTTTGAAAATTTTAGTTATTTTTACTTAAAAAATGTAAATATTGACAATATTTGTTGACTTTTTTCATATAATTCAATAGACTTATTTATGCGGAATAGAAAATTAAAGGCAAAAATATGTTGCAAAAATTAAAAAACTGATAGCTGATTTTTAAAAATTGACAAGTAAAATTTAAAATTTGGTGGGTCAAGTTGTTTTGTCTTTAATGACGCAAAAAATAAATTAAAAATATAATTAATTAAGGAGATAAATTAAAATGGGGTTATTTTTTGGTACAGACGGGCTAAGGGGCAAGGTCAACGACGACCTTTCGCAATCAATAGCCTACAAGTGTGGCAATGCACTTGGTGGGAGATTTGGTAAGTCAAGAATTATTGTAGGGCGGGACACTAGGCTCTCAGGGTCGCTCATAGCGCTTTCGTTTGCAAGCGGGGCTATAAATGCGGGTTCGAGTGTCGTCGATGTCGGCATTTGTCCAACGGCAGGCATAAGCTATTTGACAAAGGCCTTGGGGTTTGATTTTGGTGTGGTCATAAGTGCTTCGCACAACCCAGCGGAATTCAATGGCATAAAGGTCTTAAACAGTGTTGGCGAAAAGGTCGGTAGCGTTGTGGAAGAAGACTTGGAGAGAAATTTTCTTAGAGAATTTGTCGTGCCATACAACGAGCTTGGAAAATATGAGTATGACGCAAGACTTGTTTTGAAGTATCAAGACTTTTTGAGTAAAAGTATATCTCACTCTCTAGAGGGCAAAACTATTGTTTTAGACTGTGCGTGTGGAGCTAGTTACAAGGTCGCACCAGCGGTTTTTAGGAGCCATGGTGCCAAAGTTATCGCAACTTTTTGCAAGCCAAATGGACTAAATATCAACGATGGTTGTGGGGCGTTGCACACTCAAAAATTGCAAAAATATGTCTTGAAATATCATGCGGATATGGGCTTTGCTTTTGATGGAGATAGCGATAGGGTGATTGCTGTAGACGAAAACGGGAAGGTGATTGACGGTGACGAGATAATCTATATTTTGGCAATGGACTATCTAAAAAAGGGCAAACTCAACGACAACACTGTGGTTGGTACAAGGCATACAAATATGGGCGTAGAAAAGGCCCTTGCTAAAAAAGGCGTAAATTTGATAAGGACAAATATTGGCGATAAATATGTTCGTGCGATGATGAGAGAGAAAAATCTTTTGATTGGTGGCGAGCAATCGGGGCATGTGATTATAGCGGACAAATTGGGTACGGGCGACGGTGTGTTGACGGCCTTGCACTTGGCGGAAATTTGTGCAAGCGAAAATAAAAAGTTGTCCGAGTTTGTTGATTTTGAGTTGTATAAGCAATGCAATATAAATGTTCATGTAAAGGACAAATTGAGAGCTATCAATAGCGAAAAACTTTCTAAAATGACGGAAGAGCAAGAAAAATTTTTGAAAGATAAGGGAAGAATAATGATTCACGTCTCGGGTACGGAGCCTTGCATTAGGGTCATGGTGGAGAGTGGAGATGAAGAACTCTCGAAGTCGGTCGCCCAAAAGATTGCAAAGGTTGTAAAAGACGTCGACGAGGAAATGTAAAATGTGCGGAATTGTAGGATACTTGGGGAAAGGAAAAAAAGTAAATTATGTTGTCGACAAACTAAAAAAACTTGAATATCGTGGCTATGATTCTGCTGGCATTGCCTCAAATCAAAGCGGGAATATCACTATTTTTAAAGAAAAAGGCAATATCGCATGCCTAGAAAAGGAACTCCCAAGTGATTTTGACGTAAAATGTGCCATTGCTCACACTCGTTGGGCAACTCATGGAAAGCCTAGCAAACTTAATTCGCACCCACACACGTCAAAAAGCAAATTATGGACCATTGTGCATAATGGCATTATCGAAAACTACAAAGAGTTGCGAGAGACGTTGCACTTTCCTTGCGAGAGTGACACTGACACTGCTGTCGTTGCGCAATTTTTGGAAGAAAGAAATGCCAATACAATTGGCGAGTTTATTGACGCTTTCAAGTCAATTGAAGGCAGTTATGCTATAGTTGCAATCAATTCCAAGCAAGAAGATACGCTCTATTTTGCTCGCAATCGTAGTCCATTATATATTTCGTCAAAAGGTGGGGAGACGTTGCTTGCTTCCGACCCGATATGCTTTGAAGGTTTTTCAAAGGAATATTATTCGCTTGATAATCTTGAATATGGATATGCAACAAAAGACGAAATTGTTTTTTTTGATAAAAACAAAAATAGGATAGAAAAGACACAAGAAAAAGTTGATGCTTGCTTTGAAAAATCGGGGAAAGAACAATATCCGCATTTTATGCTAAAGGAGATTATGGAGCAACCTTTGGCAATAAGTAGGCAAGTAAGAACTTATAAAGAAGCCAACATTTTGAGCCGATTTGATAAGACTTTTATGTCAAAATTTGATTATGTGCAACTTGTTGGGTGTGGCACTGCCTATCACGTGGCGCTTATAGGTGCAAAATATATTCAAAAAATGTTAAATATTAGGGCTGGGGCGGAGATTGCCAGCGAGTTTATTTACAATGAGCCTGTGTTTGCAGACAATAAAACTTTGTTTATTTTTGTAAGTCAAAGTGGGGAGACTGCCGACACCCTTATTGCTCTTAATATGGCAAAGCAACGTGGTGCAACATGCCTTGCTCTCACCAATGTCACTTATTCCACTCTTGCAAAGAATGCCGATTTTGTCCTGCCTGTGTGTGCGGGACCAGAGATTGCTGTCGCTTCCACCAAAGCGTACGTGTGCCAATTGACCGCCTTATATATGTTTGCAAAAAATATTTGTAGCGAAAGTCAAGCGGAAAAACTTGCTATTTTTGACGACCTTGATAGAGTGGCCAAAAAGATTTTAGGTTTCAACAAGTCTCAAGTAGAAGAAATTGCTTCAAGAATAAAAACAAAGACGGACCCAATTTTTATAGGGAAAGACTTTGATGCAATTAGTGCAAAGGAAGCATCTTTAAAACTAAAAGAAGTGGCATATATCAACTCCACCGATTATCCGTCTGGCGAACTAAAACATGGTTTCCTTGCTTTGATAGAAGAAGGGACGCCCTTGTTTGTTTTTGCAACTCAAAAAAAGACCCTTGCAAAAACCATGAATGCGTCAAGCGAGGCGGTGTCTAGGGGTGCTTGTCAAGTAACGATTACAAACGACAAATCTATCTTGGGTGACACAATTTTTATTGATGAAGAAAATGAGTATCTTGCCCCAATATTATCTATCGCTCCAATGCAATATCTTGCCTATCAAGTGAGTATCCAAAAGGGCATAAACCCAGACCAACCAAGAAACTTGGCAAAAAGTGTCACTGTGGAGTAGAATAAGGGCAATATATTTAAAATTTGTAGTTTTATCACACTTATTTTAATTGTGAATAAAAAAAATATAGTCGTCCAAACTTTTTCTCATTAAAATTATGTTTTAAACCAAAAGTTTTTTAAATTTATTATATCGTATATTAAAAGTTTTTAAATTTAAGTTTTGTTTTAAACTTAAAAATATTTTATTTGAAAATGCGACAAGTTGTGCTAAAATAATTGCGTGAAGAAAAAAACAATTGAAGTTAACTCAAATATTTCTCTCATGGACCTTTTGAAAAATGAAGGGTTCAAACTTTATGCTGTCCAAAATATGCTAGACAATAAAGACGTAAAAGTCAATTTCAAAAGAGTGAGGCAAGATACATCTTTGCAGGCGGGCGACGTTGTTGAATTTTACTATGACGACACAAAAAATATAAAGATAAAGGTGCCGGATAAAAAGATAGATATAGTTTACGATGACGACAACATTGTAGTTGTAGTCAAGCCGACGGGAATGAATAGTTGCGGGACGTCAAACTCTTTAGATAGATTTTTAAATCTCCTTGCAGTGCATAGGCTGGATACAAACACTTCGGGGCTTATTATTCTTGCAAAAAGCGAAGATGTAAAGGCCCGTTTTATCAATATTTTTAAAAACAACTTGATAGAAAAAAAATATATTTGCGAGGTGGCGGGAGATAGCAATTTTGACGGCAAAACGTATTCCGCATATATTTTTAAAGATGCAAAACTTGGCAAGTCTTTTGTGTCGAGTACCTTTAAAAGTGGCTATCAAGAGATAAAAACAAAATTTAAAACCGTAAAGCATGGGCAGGTGTCAAGCCTTGTGGAAAGCGAACTCATAACGGGCAAAACCCATCAAATCAGGGCACATTTGGCATATCTTGGGCACCCAATAATTGGCGATAAAAAGTATGGTTATGGCAAAACCAACGCCCTTTTTAAAGAAAAAGCACAAAAATTGCATTGCTATAAAATAAAGTTAAAACAAATTGATGACGGGAAATTGGGATATTTGTCAAACAAGGTTTTTGAAAATTATCCTACTTGGTGGGGTGGACAAAATGAATAAATGGGAACTTTTAAAACAAGCGGACAAGCAAGATAGCGAGTGTATAAAACAAGAAGATTTGCCCGAAAAGGAAAAAGATTTCAAGACGGCGTATCAAGATTTTTACGACGACATAAAGCAACCAAACAAACATATAAAGGAAGATTGGTAGACGGCAGTCAAGGTTTTGTAGTTTCAAGAAACACTAAAATAGCAAAAT
>CAVHMC010000067.1:0-6203 GCA_963636895.1 Oscillospiraceae bacterium
ATAAATTTCTTATTATAAATAAATTTCTTATTATAAATAAGCTTCTTATTATAAATAAGCTTCTTATTATAAATAAAGTTAGATAAATGTTTTTATTATAAAAAAATTCTCCAAATTGGAGAATTTTTTGAATATAACATTTGCATTTCCCACGAAATTATCTCTTTGAGAATTGTGGAGCCTTTCTTGCCTTTTTGAGACCGTATTTTTTACGTTCTTTCATTCTTGAATCTCTTGACAAGAAACCTGCTTTTTTAAGTTCCGCCTTGTAAATCTCGTTTTCTTTTACAAGTGCTCTTGAAATACCATGCCTTATTGCACCAGTTTGTCCAGTGTATCCACCGCCATAAACATTGACGATAACGTCGTACTTGTTCTCGGTATTTGTGAGTTTAAGTGGTTGACGAACGATAAGTTTTAAGGTGTCGAGCATAAAGTATTCGTCAATATCACGTCCGTTGATAGTAATTTTGCCATTTCCTTCCACAAGACGAACTCTTGCAACAGCGTCTTTTCTTCTGCCAGTAGAAATCTTTGTGACAGGTTTAGCATAATTTACAGGTTTGACGTGAAGTCTTTTTGCTGGCTTAACTTCTTCTTGAACTTCCCTTTTTACAAATTTCTTTGTCTCAGGTTTTCTGTCAGTTTTCTTTTCAGTTCTTGCAGTTGTTGCTCTTTTTGGCTTTTCAACTTTAACTTCTTCTTTAACTTCTTCTGCCATTATTGTCTTGCTCCCTTTATCGAAATAAGTTCAGGTTTTTGTGCTTCGTGATTGTGGTTTGCATCTTTATAAACCTTGAGTTTCTTTATCATCTTTGAACCAAGCGAATTCTTTGGCAACATACCTTTAACTGCCTTGATAACAGCAAAATCAGATTGCTCTTTCATAAGTTTGTCGTAACCGACTTCTTTCATTCCGCCAACATAACCGCTGTGATGATAGTATTTTTTGTCTCTCAATTTGTTGCCTGTCAAGACAACTTTGTCGCTATTTATAACAATAACATGATCCCCAGTGTCAACATGTGGAGTAAATTCTGGCTTGTTTTTGCCACGAAGAATAGACGCTACTTGACTTGCAAGACGACCAAGAGGAACGTCTGTTGCGTCAACAATGTACCATTTTGATTCCACAGTTTGAGGGTTTGCCATATAAGTTTTCATATTTTCTCCTCTAAACTTTTAAAAATTAATCTTGTAACAAAAAATCACGCTTATCTGGGCTAATAGACGGGCACAATTTTTGCTAACGCAATGATAATATAACTTTTGACAAGATTTGTCAAGAGTTTTTCGCATTATTTATATAAAATAATTATTAAATTTCATGTATTTTTTAAAAACATATCTAGTCTAGTTTTTATAACAACTTTTTTCTACCCTAAACGTTTTTAAAAGTTGCAAGGTTGCATGCTTGTTTAAAACTAAATGTATTGCTATAGTGACACGCCTTTTATCATAAATATCTTCCATGTTGCAAGGTTGCATGCACGTTTAAAATCAATAGCAACAACTTTTATCGTATATTTTTTTAATTGCAAAAATTTATTGCCTTAAATTGGGCTAAAATTCAACGTATTGTACATTTTTTAGGTATAAACCGTCGGGCGAAACGGTTTTGCCGACGTTTTTTCTATCCCCGCCCTCTAAATTTTCCTTAAATTGTGATAATGTCATCTTGTTTTTGCCGACCAAAAGAAGAGTGCCTACAAGAATTCTCACCATGTTGTATAAAAAGCCGTTGCCTGTAATTTCAAATATAAGATAGCCATTTTGACGATATAAATCACATGAATATATTGTGCGAGTGGTAGTTTTTGTAGTAGCACCGCTTGCGACAAAGGCGGAAAAATTGTGCGTGCCACAAATTGCTTTGCACGCTTGTTGCATTAAGTCTTCCTTCAATTCTCCACGCACAAAAAGTGCCCTATTTCTATCAAAAACGCTCATGCTTTGCCCCGTAACCATCTTGTAAATGTAAGTTTTTTGCTTGGCGTTTTTTCTTGAATTAAAGGAAAGTGGTGTCTCAAAACTTTTCACAATTTGAAGGTCTCTTGGAAGATACAAATTGAGATTAATAGCCATTTTGTCGGCAGGAATATTAGAGTTTGTTATAAAATTGGCAACTTGACCTAAGGCGTGAACACCTTTGTCTGTGCGACCGCTTGGAATGAGTTTTGCTTTCTCTCCTGTGGCCTGCTCTATTGCATTTTCGATAACTTCTGCAATAGATAAACCATTTTTTTGCCTTTGAAAACCAGCATAATTGGTGCCAATATATTCTATAACGAGTGCAACATTTTTCATATTTTCATTTTATAATAAACCTACAAAAAAGAAAAGAATTTTTTGCTGGCAATTTGTTTTTTTTGAAAATATCATATAGCCCTATTTAAAAAGAAGTTAATCTTTATATTATATTTGCACAATTGTTTTTTTTAAAATATGATTTTAATTTTGTAGCAAATTAGTGGCAAGACTTTTGTAAAAGACTTCAAATTTATTGATAGTTTGTTTTTTTAAATAAAAAATTTTATGAGGATTTATAGATGTTAATGGTTTTATTATTGTTTGACTTTTAAAAAAAATAATCGCATACTATTTTTGTGGGTTTAGGGCAGGCTCGTCGGCGACTTGAAAAGTCGCCGTACGCGAAACCGTCCCCCGCACGCGTGCGGGGGGGAGCGGTTTTCGCGGACAATTGACGCAGTCAATTGCGAGCCTGCCCCTAACGTAAAAATTAAAGGAGATAAAATGAAAATAACAGTTGACGGAAACACCGCATGTTCCAAAATAGCATATGCGTTTAGTGAGATAGCATCAATATACCCTATCACACCTTCTTCCACCATGGCGGAAAATGCTGACGAATGGCAAAGTAAAAATGTAAAAAATTTGTTTGGAAAGATTGTAAAAGTCAATCAACTTGAGTCGGAAGCGGGCGTGTCGGGTGCGGTGCATGGCAGTTTATCTGCTGGGGCACTCACCACAACTTTTACAGCGAGCCAAGGTTTGCTACTTATGATACCAAATATGTACAAAATAGCGGGCGAACTCTTGCCTACCGTTTTTCATGTAAGTGCAAGGGCGTTGTCCACTCATGCCTTGTCTATTTTTGGCGACCATCAAGATGTTATGGCAGTACGTAGTACGGGGTTTGCGATGCTATGCTCAAATACCGTTCAAGAAGCACAAGATATGGCAGTCGTCGCTCACCTTGCAACACTCAAAAGCAGTGTGCCTTTTGTTCACTTTTTTGACGGGTTTAGGACTTCGCATGAAATTCAAAAGATTGAGTCGATAGAAAATGACGACCTACTCAAAATTTTACCAAAAAAAGAAATTGCCGAGTTTAAAGCACGTGCCTTGTCGTCTTTTGCCCCACACCAACAAGGAACGGCACAAAACCCAGACATTTATTTTCAAAATAGAGAAGCTTGCAACAAATATTACAACAATGTTTTAGGGGCTGTAGAGAGCAGTTTGAAAGACCTAGAAGGTATTTCTGGGCGAAAATACGACATTTTTGAATATTTTGGAGATAGAGATGCAACAGAAGTCGTGGTGGCGATGGGTAGTAGTGTGGAAACAATAAAACAAGTGGTTCAAGACCAAAATAAAACGGGCAAAAAGTATGGCGTGGTGGCGGTGAGACTATTTAGGCCTTTCTATGCGGAAAAATTTGTGTCCTGCCTACCTAAAACAGTCAAAAGGATAGCGGTTTTGGATAGGACAAAGGAAAGCGGAGCGGACGGCGAGCCACTTTATAAAGATATTGTGACTGCCCTAAAAGACAAAAATATTTTAATTATTGGCGGACGTTATGGCTTGGGCGGAAAGGAATTTACACCCGCTATGGCAAAAGGCGTTTTTGATAATTTGAATGAATTTGCACCAAAAAATAATTTCACAATAGGAATAAACGACGACGTGACGCACACTTCCCTATCATACGACCCAACCTATCAAGTGTCGACGGACAACTATACGTGCAAATTCTATGGGCTTGGGAGCGACGGAACGGTGAGTGCCAACAAAAATTCTATCAAAATAATTGGCTCGCACACTTCTCTCAACGCTCAAGGATATTTTGAGTACGACTCCAAAAAGTCGGGTAGTGTGACAATTTCGCACTTAAGATTTGGCAAAGCACACACCAACGCACCATATCTTATCACAAATGCCGATTTTATCGCCTGCCACAACGTGAGTTTTGTTGGAAAATACGATATGGCAAGCGACTTAAAGCAAAAAGGGATATTTTTGCTCAATGCCCCTTTTACCCAAGAAAACCTTGCAAAATACTTGCCAAAAACCTTTTTTGAAACCTTAAAAAACAAAAGTGCGAAACTTTTTGTGGTTGACGCAAACAAGGTTGCCCTTGAAGCGGGACTTGGCAATAGAATAAATGTTGTTATGCAAACGTGCTTTTTTAAACTCACAAATATTATTGATTTTGACGAAGTTGAAGGGTTGCTTATTGAAGCAGCGAGCAAAACATATGCACGAAAAGGGCAAAAAATTGTTGACGCAAATGTGAAAGCCATAAAAAATGCTACGACACAAATGTATGAGTTTGATTTAAATTGTTGTGAATTTTCCAAACAAAACGACGCAAAACAAGAAGAAAATAGTGAGATTTACAAATTTATTAAGCAAATTGAACATAAAAAGGGCGACGAGTTGCCAGTGTCAAGTTTTGACGAAAGGGGCTTTGTGCCAACAGACACTTCAAAGTACGAAAAACGTGGAATTTCAATCAACAGTCCATGTTGGATAAAGGAAAATTGTTTGCAATGCAACATGTGCGTGGCGGTTTGCCCACATGCGTCAATAAGACCTATACTTATAGACGACGAAAAGCAAAAGGAAGCACCACAAAGTTGGGAAAGTTTGAAGGCTCTTGGTGTGCCAAATCAAAATTTCCGCATACAAGTTGATGTGGCAAATTGCACTGGGTGTGGGGTTTGCGAAAAGATATGTCCTGCCAAACAAAAAGCTCTAAAAATGGTGGAAAGTAGAGCACTTGAGAAAAAGGAAGAGCAAAACCTTGCCTTTTCTAAATCTCTAGACGAAAATATTGAAACGATTTTTAAGCCAAGCACAATAAAAGGTGCACAATTTAGAAAGCCTTATTTCGAGTTCAGCGGGGCTTGTGCTGGATGCGGAGAAACGCCCTACATCAAACTTGCGACACAACTTTTTGGGCATAGAATGGTCATTGCAAATGCGACGGGTTGCAGTAGCATCTATTCGGGCAGTGCACCTACTTCCCCATTTTCCAAAAACAAATATGGCAGAGGTCCCGCTTGGGCGAGTAGCCTTTTTGAAGACAATGCAGAATTTGGGCTTGGGATAAAATTTGCTCTTGACGAAAAACGTGAAACACTCAAAAAAGATGTCCAAAAATATCTTGAAAATAACAAATCGGGAGAACTTTCTTCCATACTCAAAGAGTGGCTTGAAAATTATGATGACGGAGAAAAGACCTATCAATTGTCTCTCAAAATCGCTCCACTTTTCAAGGGAACGGAACTTGAAGGGCAAGAAAGTGCGTTGACAAAGGAAAGTGTATTTATAATCGGTGGCGATGGTTGGGCGTACGACATAGGTTTTGGGGGACTTGACCAAGTGCTTGCAAGTGGACAAGATGTGAATATTTTGGTGCTTGATACAGAAGTTTATTCCAACACAGGCGGACAAATGTCCAAATCTACCCCGCTTGGTGCCTCGGCAAAATTTGCGTCAAGTGGCAAAAGGACACCTAAAAAAGACCTTGGAATGATTGCGATGAGTTATAAAAATGTTTATGTTGCACAAGTGGGGTTAGGTGCAAACATGAATCAAACCGCACAAGCCTTTGTGGAAGCGGAGAGTTACAAGGGTCCAAGTTTGATAATTGCCTACAGCCCTTGCATCAATCATGGGATAAATATGAGCGAATCGCAAAACGAGATAAAACGTGCAGTTGAGTGCGGGTATTTGCAACTATATAGATACGACCCACGACTCTTGACGGAAGGCAAAAACCCGTTTAGGCTCGATAGCGGTGCCCCTACAAAAGACTACAAGGAGTTTTTGCTTGGAGAGTCACGATACACTGCCCTTCAAAAGTTGTCTCCAGAACTTGCAGAAAAATTGTATAAAGAAAGTAAGCAACAAGCCCTTGAAAAATATAACAAGTATTTGAGACTAGCCAAAGG
>CAVHMC010000068.1:0-6197 GCA_963636895.1 Oscillospiraceae bacterium
ATAAATAAACCTTTTAATAAAATTTATAAAACTAATTCGGATAGCGGATATATTTTTTTTATGAGTGTTATATCTGGTTATCCAATTGGAGCAAAGCTCATCGAAGAATTTTACAATCAAAATCTTATGTCGCTTGACGAGACAAAAAGGACAATCTCCTTTTGCTCCACTTCGGGCCCAATGTTTATATTAGGCAGTGTTGCTACACAAATGTTTGGGAATTATAAACTAGGTCTAATTGTTTTGTTGTCTCACATTATTTCTGCCCTTATAAATGGCTTGATTTATAGAAACGTTGGCATAAAAAACGAATTAAAAGGCACTAAAAATACCACTTATCTCCACAAAAGCAATGTGACAAAGAAGACAATGAATGACATTATGTACGACTCTATAATATCTATATTGCTTATAGGTGGATATATTACACTTTGCTTTACAATGCTAGAATTTGCAACTTCGTCCGGCATTTACAAGGCGCTATCAATTTTGGGCAACAAAATATTTGGGTCCAATATTCTAGAACCTATCACAAAAGGCTTGGTGGAGTTGACAAACGGGTGTGTGTCGTTATCACAATTAAATTGCAATATAAAGACACTTTGTATTGTCTTGACAGGGCTTATTACTTTTGGTGGCATTTCAATTCACCTACAAAGCCAAATTTTTTTAAAAAAGGTGGGCATATCTTATAAATATTTTTTAAAAACAAAAATAACACAAACAATAATTTCTCTTATCGTAAGTGCTATTTTTAGTGCAATTTTGCTTTAATTTGATGCCAATACTATTTTAAAAAAAATTTTAGGTTAATATATTTTTAATGAAAAGGTGTTCTTACATCGTTGATACGAGTTAACCGAAAGCAAAATATGACTATGATTGTAATAACAAAGAATTTTCAAATGGTCACGACCTTTACTAATGTCGTTAGAGATTCAAGTATTAGACGTTTAAAAATAATTTTTGAAATTGTTAACAAAACAAAAGCCTTAGCTAAAATAATTAATAAAATAGGGCTTTAGTATTCTTAAATCGTCCTTACAAATATTAAGCAAAAACTGTAATAATATTTTAATCACAAAATTTATTCTTTATTTATTCTTTAAAAAAACTCTAAGCAAATCGAATTGATTTCTTCCAGCTCTTTTTTGATTTTTCTTTCTCTATGACCTATTTCGTTGAGAGCCATAACAAGTGCCAAAATTATTTTTATGTTTTGCAACTCGCTTGCTTCTTTCAAAGCATCAACAAGCAGTTCGATATTTGACCTTCTAACTGCTCTATATATATTGCTTGATTTCTCGCCAATTATGTTAGCCATTCTTATTAATCTATCAAAGAGCAAAGTTTGGTCATCTTTTTCTTCGATTTCTCTTACTTCTTCGTTTTTTTCTTCAATTAAAGTTTCTTCGTCATTTTGTTCTTGTTTTGATGTGCTATACTGCTCTGCTTCATCTTCGTCTTCGTCGGCATTGTCTTCTTCGCCCAAGTCCAATTCATAACCTACTGCTTGTGCTATTGCTTTTTTAAATGGAACAATAATACAATGTGCAAAGGCCTCATACTCTTCCTTTTGAGAACTCGCGCTCACAAAATTCTTTTCAAGATATTCGTCAAAATTTAGTTGTTTGCTATCAATTTCAACAAGCAAGGAAAAAACATAAGGGATAACGATATTGTTATCTTCTGGAAGGATAAGATTGCCGTCATTCTTTAACTTACATTCTTCTTCTAGTGCAATACTTTCCTTTTTATAGTCATAATTTATCAAACTTTCTGCAATAACATTGTAAATTGCAGTTGATTCGGTTATTGCTCTTAAAAGTTTTGCAATTTTTATGTCAGCCAAAATAAATTTGCCGTTTATAAATTCGTCACAAGAAGTAATAAAATTTTTTATTTCTAGGTTTTCCATTTCCATATGCATTCTCCAATTTAATAAATAAATGTAATGTAAGTCTCACCCAATGTAAATTTTAAACAATTTAGACAAGTCTTGTCGTCTACTTTTTTCATTTACCTTTCTATTGTAACACAATTTTCTTTATTTCAAAACGTTTTTTAAGTGAAAAGTCAAGAAAACATGCAAAATAAATTTAAAAATATTAATATTCAAAAATATGGCAAATTTAAAAATAAGGAATTTTATTTCCTAGGTATGAGAATAAAACTGCAACAAAAACATTTTTTAAATATTTAATTAAATTTTTGTACTTAAAAAAAATTAAAAGAATAAGATTTGGGATAAAATTTGAAACATAACGTTTTTTTAGCGTTTTAGTACATTTTGATTGATTTTTTTTTGTACAAATGATATATTTACAAGGATATTATGAGAAGTAGTGGAACAAAAAAAGATTTAGTACTAGATGAAACCGTAAAAAAGCTTATTTTGCTTTTTGTGCTTGATAGAATGGAGATTCCTTTGACGGAGGAGTCTATCGTTGATATTTGTACAAATAGGAATGAGTGGCTGACATATATGGACTGTCAAGATGCCCTTGCAAAACTTTTGGTCTCAAATCTTATATGCAAACTTACAAGTGCTGACGTTGAAGTCGACCCAAAAGATATAAGATACACTATCACGCTAGATGGTAGAAACTGTCTTGCACACTTTTACAATAGAATTAGGCAACATACAAGAGAAGATATAGCAGAATATGCCAAGCAAAATAGAATGGTTTTCAAAAGAAAGCAAGAATATGTGTATGAATATTTTAAAAATAACGATGGCACTCATACCTTGGTTTTAAGGATAAAAGACCCTACCCTTGGCGCGTCGACTTTTGAGATTAGATTGAAGGCTACTACCCGCAATATTGCTGTTTCTGCGGGGAAAAAGTGGGAGAAAAAGGCCGCACAAATATACGAATACATTTTTGAAAATCTTATATCAGAAACTTAACAATTTAATCAAAAACTTAACCATTTAAAAGACTTTTACAAATTTTAAGGAGAAAATAATGAATACATTTGGGACAATTTCAAGAGGGATAAAAACACCTATCATTAAAGAAGGAGATGACTTGTGCAAAATTGTTTGCGATAGCATAATTGATGCAACACAAAAAGAAAAGGTGACAATAAATGATAAAGATGTCATTTGTATTACAGAAGCGGTGGTGGGCATATCGCAAGGCAATTATGCGACTGTTGACCAAATCGCAAAAGATGTCAAGAGTAAATTTGGTGATAAAACTGTAGGTGTGGTCTTCCCTATTTTTAGTAGAAATAGGTTTTCTATGATTTTAAAAGGGCTTGCAAAAGGGTGCAAAAAATTAGTTATTCAATTATCCTACCCTAGTGACGAAGTCGGCAATGCTTTGCTCGATAGAGAGATCTTTTATAAGTCAAATATAAATACGTTTGAAAAGGAGTTTACCGGGGACGAGTTTAACAAAACTTTTAACCACCCTGTGCATACATTTACAGGAATAAATTATATAGATTTATTTAAGGAATATGGTGGAAAAAATACGGAGATTATCCTTTCAAACGACCCAAGAACAATTTTGAAATATACAAAAAATGTAATTTGTGCGGACATACATACAAGAGAGCAAACAAGAAATATTATTGTTGAAGCGGGCGGAAAAAAAGTTGTAACTTTGTGTGACATTATGAACAGGTCTGTAGACGGAAGCGGATTCAACTCAAAATATGGCCTATTAGGTTCCAACAAATCTACGGAAGATAGGATAAAACTTTTCCCAGAAAACGGGCAAGCTCTTGTTGAAAAAATCCAAAAAGAAATGCTCGATAGGACAGGTAAACACTTGGAAGTTATGATTTATGGTGACGGAGCTTTCAAAGACCCTGTTGGGCAAATTTGGGAACTTGCCGACCCCGTCGTCTCCCCTGCCTACACTTCGGGCCTAAACGGAACTCCAAATGAATTGAAACTCAAATTTTTATCGGACAACAAATTTGCTGACCTTCGTGGAGAGAAATTAATTGAAGCGATGAAAAAAGAAATCAAAAATAAAGATAAAAATTTGAAAGGCTCCATGGTAACACAAGGCACCACTCCAAGAAGATATGTCGACTTGCTTGGTTCCCTTGCCGACCTTACGAGTGGAAGTGGAGACAAGGGCACTCCAGTTGTGCTTATACAAAATTATTTTACAAATTATGCGGACTAATGTTTTTATTTTGAAAAACAATGGAATATGTGATATTTTACTTTTAGAGAAAATGATTTATATATAAACATAGTTATATCTTTTGCACAAACACGCAACAATTATAGTTTACTAAATTTGTTGCAGTTCATCTTAAAAGTCAATGAGAATTTGTTTCAAATAGAAGAAAAAAGTGTATCAATTGAGCAACCTTGCTCTTTACAAATACACTTTTTTTATTAAAAATTTGTTAGTGAAAAATTTAAATTTAAATTTCCACATTCTAATCAGAAAATCAAAAAAAATATGAAAAGTAAATGTGTAAAAACATTTTTTTGTATATTTTTTTAAAATAAGCCGGCAATTACCCCGTTATTTATGGTCATTTTTGCACCAGCGGGAACTTTTGGCAACCCCGGCATAAGTAGAATTGCCCCTGCAATCGCGACAATAAATTTTGCACCATTTCTTATTTCCAATCTCTTAATTTTTACGGTAAAATCAGTCGGTGCACCAAGCAATTTTGGGTCGTCACTAAATGAATATTGTGTTTTGGCAAGTATTATTGGGTAATCTTCGCAACAGAGTTGTTTAATGAGAGCCAAATCTTCCCTTGCCCTTTTTGAAAATTCAACATCGCTTGCCCCATAGACTTTTGTAGCAATATTTTTA
The DNA here is from genome assembly GCA_963636895.1 of Oscillospiraceae bacterium. Classification (GTDB taxonomy): domain Bacteria; phylum Bacillota; class Clostridia; order Christensenellales; family UBA1242; genus UBA7862. The sequence goes on from CAVHMC010000068.1 coordinate 4,800, forward strand.
ATTTTTTCTTCAACAGTTTCGTTTAACTCGTACGAAAATTTCATTTTTTGTTGTTTATTATCGCACATATCAACAACTTTTTGTGCAAGTTCAATTGCTCCTTTTTTCCCTTTTTCGTAAGAATTTGTAACGATAGCCTCAAACCCCAATTCCTGTACGTATTTTTTTACAAAATTTATTTCTTTTTTTGTATCCGTTGAAAATTTGTTAATTGCACAAACAACAGACAACTTGTAAACATTCTTTAGATTCAATAAATGCCTTTTTAGGTTTTCAATGCCCTTTTTCAAGCAATTTAGGTCTTCACTCCCCAAATTGTTTTTATCTGCACCGCCATGCAATTTTAAGGCCCTTATGGTTGCGACAACAACTGTTGCGTCGGGTTGCAAATTAAACAAACGGCATTTTAGGTCTAAGAATTTTTCTGCACCAAGGTCGGCACCAAAACCCGCTTCTGTCACCGTATAATCGGCAAGGTTCATACTCATATTTGTGGCAATTATTGAGGAGCAACCATGTGCAATGTTGGCAAAAGGGCCACCATGTATTATGGCTGGAGTATGATATAGTGTTTGGACAAGGTTTGGCTTTATTGCATCTTTTAATAGTATGGTCATCGCATTTTCCGCATGCAAATCTCGTGCGTAAATAGGTTGCCCTTCATAAGAAAACCCGACCAAAATATCTCCTAAACGTTTTTTTAGGCCATCTAAATCTTTTGATAGGCATAATATAGCCATAATTTCTGATGCTGCCGTTATATTGAATTTTTCATGCCTTTTCGTGCCACATTTTTCACTTGTCGCAATGTCAACTTCTCTCAAGGCACGGTCGTTTAGGTCAAGGCATCTATTAAACACTATTTTTTCAGGGTCAAGATGCAGTTCATTTCCAAAATAAATATGATTGTCTATAAAAGAACATAACAAGTTGTTTGCACTCGTTATTGCGTGAAAATCACCCGTAAAATGCAAATTTATATCTTCCATAGGCACAACTTGTGCATATCCGCCACCCGTCGCTCCACCTTTTAATCCAAAAACCGGTCCAAGAGAAGGCTCTCTTAATGACAAGCATACCCGTTTATTTAGATAAGCCAAAGAATCAGCCAGCCCTATAGATACAGTTGTTTTTCCTTCCCCTGCCGAAGTAGGATTAATAGCTGTTACAAGTATAAGTTTTCTTTTCGTATTTTGGCTCATTACAGAAAGTTTTATCTTCGCTTTATTGTTGCCATATTGTTCAATGTCTTCTTTGCTTAAACCAAGTTTTTTAGCTATCTTTTCAATTTTGTTATATTTTATGCTATTTGCTATTTCAATATCTGTCATTTTCACCTCATTTATAATCACCTATTTTATCACATTTCTAATATTTGTTAAGCAAATTTTTTAATCT
>CAVHMC010000069.1:0-5946 GCA_963636895.1 Oscillospiraceae bacterium
ATTTTTAATTTTTTAGTTTCTTTGTTTTTATCTAAAAAATTTAAATTAATATTTTTACAAAAATGTTTACATTTTTTATTATTGAAGGTTTAAATTCAATTTTTTGAAAGTCCTATTTTGCTACAACAACTTGGCTAAATTTAACCACCTTGTCTCCAAAAGTATAGCCCGCCTCAATCTCTTCTATCACAGTGCCCGACTTATGTTTTGCATCGTCAATTGACAACACCGCGTTGTGAAGATTTGGGTCAAACTTCTTGCCGACGCAATCAATTTTGTGAACGTTCAACTTTTTCAACGCTTCCATTACGCCTTTTTCAATCATATTGACACCTTCAAGACTATCTTTGTCTTTTATGATTTTCTTTGCCTTTTTAAAAGTGTCAAGCGTTGGCAAAATCGTCTCCAAAGCCTTTATCATGCCGTCTGTTTTTGCGTCTTCAACTTCTTGCCGACTTCGCTTGCGATAGTTGTCCATGTCTCGCTCCAAATCTTTGTAGTCGTTGATAACTTTCGCCATTTGAAGTTTTATCCCGTCATACTCCACTTGCGATAAGGTTACTTGCTTTATCTCCTCTTTTGTTTCGTTTTTTTCTTTTTTTTCTTCGCCCGCAACTTTCTCGGGCTCGACTTTTTCCTTTTTCATATCATTCTTTTTTTCTTCCATTATTCCCCCCTTGACTTAATTTCTTTATCTCGTCACTCACGACTTTTAGCACGCTTGCAACGCCGGCATAGTCTATCCTATCTGGACCTATAACCCCCACCGTCGCAATCTTTTGCCCGTCGTACACGATAGGTGCTTTTATTATGGCACACGAGCTAAGTTCTTCTCTCCCCGTCTCGTCACCGATGTCTATTGTTATGTCGTCGCCTGTCTCCATAACGTCAAGCAAATTGTTGTCGTCTTCCAAAATTTCCAAAATGTCCTTTGCCTTGTCTATCGACTTTAGGTCAGGACTGTTTAGCAATTTTGTCACACCTTGCACACTGCTTTTTGTCTTTTTGTAATAAACATCAAGCACTTGCAAAACAAGTTTGAACACGTCTTCGTATTGACTCATCGTTTGCTTTATGGTCTTGTTGAACTCGTCTACGTTTTGCATCAAAAAGCCAATGGTTTTGCCTACAAAAATGCTCCTAAAAGCATTGCTTGCCGTATCGCAGTCTTGCTTGGTTATGTTGTCCCCACTCGCTATCGTGCTGGACATTGCACCAATGTTGGTCTCAATAAGAACAAGCACTTGCCCTTTTAGAAGAAACACAACTCTTATGTCTTGAACGACCAAATTCTCAAATCCGTCGAACATAAACACCGTTGGATAATTGGTCGCACCCAAAACCGCATGCGATATGGAGTCCACTATTTCACTTAGGTTGCTTGTACGTGCATAAAGGTTCTTTTGAATTTCTTTCAAGTCCTTCTCGTCACACTTGGTGTTCTTTAAAGTCTCGTCTACAAAAAATCTATATCCCTTAGACGTCGGCACTCGCCCGCTTGACGTATGCAATTGCTTTAGGTAACCCATTGCTTCTAGCGCGTTAAGTTCGTTCCTAATTGTCGCAGTCGACAAGTCGTGCAACGTGCTTTGCTTGACTAGCAAACTCGTTATCGGGCTGGCAACTTTGATATAATTGTCAATAGCGTCGTACAAAAGTTTCTTCTTTCTACTCGACAACTCGTCGCTCACACTTTCGCCCCCTTTTAGCACTCTTTTGTTTACTTTGTTAGCACTCTTACTTCCACAGTGCTAACACTATTATATGCAACAAAAATTGAAAGTCAACTATTTTTTCAACTTTTTTTAATTTTTTTTAAATTTTTTTAAAAATTTTTTAAAAATTTTTTTTAATTTTTTTTGGCTTAAAAAATACTCCCCCTTACAAGGGGGAGTATAAAAAATAGGTCTTTAAAAAATATTCCCCCATTGCAAGGGGGGACTGGCAAAAACTTAGGGCTCCCAAAAGTAGCAGTGTTGCGAAACTTTTGGGATAAAAGGAAAGCCAGCCCATAAGTCAAAGGGTTGCGAATGGCAATCTGAGTTAAAGGGCTTGGCTTGACGTGGCTGAAAGGTAGTATAAATAAGTTATTTTTCCAATTTCCAAACTATTTTGCCATTCAAACTCCCATCAAAGTATTTTCTCGTAATTGACAATTTGACCATGTAGGAAGCAGAACCTTTATTTGGCACAGTAATAGCAGAGCTCGTCTGACTATACTCTTCAGCACTCGCTGTCTTGTACCACAACGTCATATTTTCCAAAGTAGAGCCTTTTGCATCTTCATAAGATACGGTAGCTTTGTATTCTTCTCCAGAATTGGTAAAAGTATAGGTAAAAATAATATCAACAGCTTCTGTAAGACTTATAGTGCCACTAGGTGACAATAAAGAGTAAGTTTCTGCTTGGTCAGAAGCAAAGGTAATGGTAGTCTTGCCAGAACTATCCGTCATGGACACAGCTTCTGTACTCCCCACTTGATAAGTTGCACTGACCGAACCGCTGATTTCCGTCGCAACATATATAATACTGATGTCCGAGCCTAACTTTTGGGTCCCACTTGCAAGAACAACAATGGTGGACACAAATATCATGACAAAAGCACAAAAGGTAGAGAAAATTGCGATTAATCCTTTTTTAGTCATTTTAAACTCCTTATTTACATGTATAAAGCCAAACCCACGATTTGTCAAGCAAATTTATATATATTAACTATTTTTCTTCCTAAAATTCTCTCGTCCACGAATTGTGTGGTCAAGAGTTTTCTTGCGCATACGGATACTTTTTGGGGTAATTTCAAGGAGTTCGTCTTCGCCTAGCATGTCAATGTATTGCTCCAAACTTGGCTTTTGGATAGGTTCAAGTCTCAAAGCATCGTCGCTTGCACTGGACCTTGTGTTGGTCAAATGCTTGGTCTTGCAAACATTGACGACAATGTCTTCTTGCCTTGGATTAAGCCCCACAATCATTCCGCCATAGACCTTTTCGCCCGGAGTTACAAACAATCTGCCATGTTGTTGTGAATAAAACAGCCCATATTGCACCGCTTCTCCCGTCTCAAAAGCGACAAGCGTGCCGAAATTCCTTCTCGTCAAATTCCCCTTGTATTCTTCATAATCATTGAACACGCTACTCATGATGCCTTCGCCATTAGTATCGGTCAAAAATTGGCTCTTGTAGCCAAAAAGCCCACGTGCGGGAATGAGATACTCTAGCCTTGTCCTGCCATTTGCACTGTGCATAGACACGAGTTCGCCCTTTCTTGCACCCAAAACGCTTATAACGTTGCCCGTCTTGTCGTCTGGCAAGTCTACGACCACTCTCTCAATTGGCTCAAAGACTTTGCCGTCTATCTCTTTGTACAAAACCTTTGGTTGACTGACTTGGAATTCGTACCCGTCACGTCTCAAATTCTCCATAAGAATGGACAAGTGCATTTCTCCCCTGCCAAGCACTCTAAAGGTATCCGCGTTTTCCGTATCAAAAACCTTTAAACTCAAGTCTTTAACCGCTTCCTTAAACAATCTATCTCTCAATTGTCTACTTGTGCAAAATTTGCCTTCTTTCCCAGCAAAAGGTGAATTGTTGACCATAAAACTCATCTCAACGCTTGGCTCACTGATTTTGACAAAAGGAAGGGTGTTGACGTTGTCTTTATCACTCAAAGTGTCGCCAACGGTGATGTTGTCCGCCCCCGCTATACATACAATGTCGCCCACTTTTGCAACTTCCAAAGGTTGCCTTTTAAGTCCCACAAACTCAAACATACTTTGGACTTTAAACGCAACATTTTTATTTTCGTCATGATAGTTGGTGATAATAAGGTTGTCGTTGATATGAAGTGTGCCTTGTTCAATCTTTCCAACGGCGAGTTTGCCTAAAAAGTCGTTTTGTTCCGTCGAACTCACAAGCATATTGAAAGGCTTGTTTTCGTCACCCGTTGGGCAAGGAATGTGGCTAATAATCGTCTCAAAAAGTGGCGTCATGTCTTTGCCTTCTTGCGACATGTCAAGCGTTGCCGTACCAAATCTAGCCGACGCATACACCACAGGGCTATCAAGTTGTTCTTCCGTCGCATTAAGGTCCATCAAAAGTTCCAACACTTCGTCAACCACTTCGTCAACACGACTATCTTTTCTATCAATTTTGTTGATAACGATAATTATCTTAAGATTAAGTGCAAGTGCTTTTTCTAGAACAAAACGCGTCTGTGGCATTGGACCTTCGTACGCATCAACCACAAGCAAAGCCCCATCGACCATTTTGAGCACTCTCTCCACTTCTCCACCAAAATCGGCATGTCCCGGGGTGTCCACAACGTTTACCTTGACATCGTTGTACATAAAAGATGCATTCTTTGATAAAATTGTAATTCCACGCTCTCTTTCAAGTGCATTGGAATCCATAACCCTATCCACAACTTCTTGATTTTGCCTAAACGCACCACCTTGTTTTAACAACTCGTTGACAAGACTTGTCTTGCCATGGTCAACGTGTGCTATAATTGCTATATTTCTTACTTTATTATTTTCCATTTTTAAAACTCCCAAACCCAAACACATTTCTCGTGGGTTTCTCTTTCTCCTAATTTATTCTCTTTTATAAAAGTTTTTATTTCTTTTAAGTATGCCCCTAGGCTTTCGTACACCGTACGCAAATCAAAGTCTTCTGGCTCACTTGTGAGATACAACCGCTTTGCACCATGTTTTTGAGCAACTTTTTTTATAAGCGTGCAAACTTCATAGTTTATCGACTTCATATCGTATTTTTTATCAAGTGAAACAGTCAAATTGCTGGCATGCCCTTCGATATTGTCAGGAAGCACGCTGTATACAGCACTCCCCACCACTTGGCTTGTATCTTTGAGCCTAACGTCAAAGCAATAGGTTGGCATCTTGTAATTTCTTCCGCTACTTTTTGTAAGCGAAAGTGCTAGGTCCACCAAATTTCCTTCGATAAGTTCAAATTCCTTCTTTGCAAATTTGAAATTTTTGGGCGACTTAGAAGATTTTTCCTCATGCAAGAGATAATCATACGGCAAATCGTCACTGGTGTCAAGTACCATAAGGTCTCTAGGTAAATTTATTCTCCCTTCGGCATAATCTACCGCTTGGCTTGCAAGGTGAGCTGGCACAATGCAACATTTCCCACGATATTCCTTCATAAGTTCAATCCCGTCAATAATGTTGTAGTGCTTACCCGATATATCTGTCCCCGCCATATCCACAAAGGCAAGGTCGGAAGAATTGATTATATCCATAACGCTATCGCACATCGTGCTATCTCCCGTAAAACCTATTGTTTTGCCACCCTTTTCTTTCAAAACATATCCATAGCACTCAATGTCTCCATGGTCCATTTTTTTTGACGTTATCTCAAAGTTGCCATATTCAAAGGTCCCCATGGTTGACGCATCAACAAACTTGACATATTTATCAAAATTAAGTTTTTTGACCGTACTTTCGCTCATGCCAAGACGACACAAAGTCTTTATCCTTTCTTCCCCACCCGGTGGACAAATAATTGTTGCATAAAAATCAGGGTTATGCTCCGACGCAATCTTCCACATAAAATGCACAATGTCAAAGTAGTGGTCTATATGATAGTGAGAAATGAGAATTAAGTGTATTTTTCCAATTTTTTCATGATGAAGAATACTATTTGACGACTTCAAAAGTTGCTTTAACGTGCCACTGCCCACATCGACCAAAATGTCGTCATTCACAAGATAACTTGCACACGCTCTTTTTGTCCAAATGCACCCCGTTCCCAAAATTGTTATCTTCATATATTTCTCCTTTACTCTATCTTTTCACAACAAAAATTTTACTTTTACACAAAAAAGTAATCGATACCTTATTTTTTTCAAACAATACCAACAAATAATATCAAATTATAATAAATTTCACAATAAAAATCAATAAAAATTTTACAAAAAATTTTTTA
>CAVHMC010000070.1:0-5687 GCA_963636895.1 Oscillospiraceae bacterium
AAAACTATCTCTTTAAATAAAAATCTTTTTTTAAAGCAAAATCGTTTTATTCTAAAATAGAGTTATTTAAATTTAAACAAAAATATCTAAATTATTCTTGTGTGAGTTCTTTTTCTTCGGTTTTTGTAGCAATTTTGTCTGCCTTTGGTGTAGCGACGTCCAATTCTTCAATACGCGTTTTGAGATTGTCCGCTTCTTTTCTAAGTTGTACGTTTTTACCAAGCATGTTTTGATACATAAAGTCGTTGTAGAGTTCTCTTTCTCTATAATCTACGGCTTCTTCTCTAAGTTTTTCAATCAAAGCGACTTTCTTTGCATATCTTTTTTCTTCTCTTGCTATTTGAGAATCAAGCTTTATCTCTTTTGACAAGCTCTTTTCCACCGCTTTAGTTGCTTTGAGTTCTTTTTTAAGTTCTTTTGTCTCGTTTGCCAAAGTTGCTCTGTCTGCCTTCAATTCCGACTTGATATCTTTGTTGATACCTTTCAATTTAAGATATTTGTCGATAATTTCGTTCTTGCCATTGTTTTCGATAATCCAAGTTTTGTAGCTTTCTATATCATTTCTTACTGTCTCAAGGTCATAATCTTTGTTGATTTTAACAAAATTCTCTTTTTTATCTTTTAAAGAGACCAATTTGTCTTTAATATTTTCTACCATTTCTTGTTTTTCGGAAATTTCGCTATGTTTATCTAGTTTTTTGCCTTCATAAATCATTGCTTCACGTTTAAAATCTTCTGCAAGGTCACTGTTCCCTTTTATTTGCGAAACAATAGCGTCATACTCCCTTTTTGACTTGCTAGCCATGGTCTTTACTTGGCTATAATTTGCCTTGACGTATGCTTCCTTAAGGTCAATTTTCTTTAATTCAACTTCTTTTTGAACAAGGACAAGTTGCAAAGACTCTCTTTTGTTCAAAAGGTCATTGATTAATCTTTGATAATCGTCATAACTATCGCCATCAGCATCTCTCATCAAGCCTTCAATAACATCTATCTTGGTGTCTATTGCCTTTATTTCCCCTTCATAATCACGAAGTTCGTTTATTATATCTTTTTTTGTCTTTTTTGAATCAATTTCTTGTTGATTTTCCATTTTTATTTCTCCTTTTTCTTTCCCTTTTTGTTACGAAAATGATTATACATCATAATTTTTAAGATTTCAATACCCAATTTTAAATTTTTTTGAATTTGTGCAAAAAAATTTGCGTTGTTTAAAATTTTGTCTAGAAGTTTGCTCGTGAGCCTATTATTTGATTGATAAACCCCTTGTGCTTTGAAAAAAAAATGGGGGCAAGCCCACAGTGCAACAAGTTCTTGTTGCACGCGACCACATTCTCAAATGTGGTCGCATCCGATTGAATGGATATTCAATCGGAGTGGGCTTGCCCCTTCCCGAAATCTAGAACTATTCAAATTAAAAAAGCTACTAAAACTTACCCTTTTTTAAAAAGTAAAAAATATAATAAAACTATTTACAAATAGTTTATTAAGATAAACTCACAAAACTCAAATTTATTTTATCAAGATTAGATAAGTTTAAGCACAATTGAATTTAGGACATAAAAAGCGTTGTCGCTCACGCAAAGGTGACCGTTTCTAAAAGTTATAAAGCCATGAACGTGTAAAAAATCAATTTCTTTTTTCTTATCTCTCAACAAATGCCCACCAAATTTGTAATCAAAGGCTTCAATATCAATACCGTCTCTTGTACGTAAACTTAGCATAATGGCTTCTTCCTTACGTTTCATAAGGCTAAGTTTTTCGACGGAGACGATAGGCAAAGTGCCCTTATTTACCATTTCAATATACTTTTCAAAATCTTGTGTGTTTGCAAAACGGGTGTCGTTCATATACGAATGCCCCGCAAGCCCCAAAGCCAAATATTCCCCTATTTGCCAATAAGTCATATTGTGGCGACTTTCATAATCTTCCAAGGCAAAATTGGACACTTCATAACGTTTCAAGCCCGCTTTTTCAAAGGTGTGTAGACACAAGTTGTACATTTCAACGGTATCGTCATCGCTAGGAAGTGTCAACACCCCTGCCCTAACTTTGCTTGCAAGCGGTGTACCCTCTTCTAGAATAAGCGAATAGCAAGACACGTGTTGAACCTTTGACTTAAGGACAAACTTTGCCATTTTTTTGACATCGGCAAGGGTTTGAAACGGAAGACCTATCATCATGTCGATACTTATATTTCTAAAACCAACTTTTTTTGCTAGCGCCACTACGTCTTTTGCTTGCTTTGCATTGTGTTGTCTGCCAATAACTTTTAAAATATCGTCATTTAAAGTTTGCAATCCAATTGAGAGCCTATTTATACCCACCAAAAGATATTCTCGTAACTTATTTTCCGTCACGCTATCTGGGTTGACTTCTATTGTAATTTCGCAATTGTTAAGTAGCCTAAAATGTTTTTTAATTTGGAGCATTATCTTGGTAAAAGCACCTTCTTCTAACATACTTGGTGTCCCGCCACCAAAATAAATTGACGAAATTTTATAAAGTTTACCCACTTCTTGCCCGCGGAGTTCAATCTCTTTCATAAGAGTGTCGACATATTTATCTTGTTCGTTTTTGTCTAAGCAATAGGACACAAACGAGCAATACTCGCACTTTTTGTTGTGGCAAAATGGAATATGAAAATACAAGGCCAAACTATTCATAATTTTAATCAAGTTTTAAAATGGTCATAAAGGCTTCGCTTGGTATTTCCACCGAACCTACTTGACGCATTCTTTTCTTGCCCTCCTTTTGTTTCTCAAGCAACTTTCTCTTTCGCGAAATGTCCCCACCATAGCACTTGGCGAGCACGTCTTTTCTCATGGCTTTTACCGTCTCTCTTGCGATAACTTTTCCACCTATACACGCTTGAATAGGCAACTCAAACATTTGCCTTGGGATAACTTCTTTCAACTTTTCCGTAAGTTTTTTGCCACGTTGATAGGCGTTGTCTCTATGCACAATGATGCTCAAAGCGTCGCACTTTTCTCCATTAAGCAAAATGTCGAGTTTGACAAGGTCGCTCTTTTCAAACCTATTTATTTCGTAGTCAAGGCTAGCATATCCGCGGGAGCGAGACTTAAGGCCATCAAAAAAGTCATAAACAATTTCGTTGAGTGGAATGTCGTAACTTAATACAACTCTATTGGAGTCGAGATATTGCATATCAAGATACACCCCGCGTTTTGTTTGACATAATTCCATAATGTTGCCCACATATTCGGGCGGAGTGTAAATCTTTACACTTGCGATAGGCTCGCATATTTGAGATATGTCGGTGACGGGTGGAAGAAGTGAGGGATTGGACACTTCTAGCATCGTGCCGTCAGTTTTGTAGACCTTGTAACTCACGCTTGGGGCGGTGGTTATAATGTCAAGCGAAAACTCCCTTTCTAGCCTTTCTGTGATAATTTCTAGATGCAAAAGTCCCAAAAAACCACATCTAAAACCAAAGCCTAGTGCGTTTGACGTCTCGGGCGTAAAGTATATCGAGTCGTCGTTGAGTTTCAACTTCTCTAAGGCGTCTTTTAAATCGTTATACCTTGCACCATCAACGGGGAAAATGCCACAAAACACCATAGGTTTTACGTCTTTGTAACCTTCCAAGGCACTATCCGTTTCGTTGCCAAAATATGTAATGGTGTCACCGACCTTTGTCTCGGAGACATTTTTTATAGAAGCACTTACGTACCCCACCATACCGCTTGAAAGCTCGCTTATCTCTTTTGTGCTTGGGCAAAACACACCAACTTCCGTCACGTCATAACTTTTGCCCGTACGCATCATTTTTATTTTATCGCCCTTCTTGATTGTCCCGTCAAAGACTCTCACAAGGCACACAGCACCCTTAAAGTTGTCGTAATAACTATCAAAAATCAGGGCTTTTAGCGGTTTTTTGTTGTCACCTTTTGGGCTTGGAATATTGTGGATAATACTTTCCAAAACCTTGTCGATATTTATCCCTTCTTTTGCAGAAATTAAAGGAGCATCTTTGCAAGACAAGCCTATAATATCTTCTATCTCTTTTTTTACTTCTTCCACCCTTGCACTAGGTAGGTCAATCTTGTTGATAACGGGGATAATTGTAAGGTCGTTCTCAAGAGCAAGATAAACGTTGGCAAGTGTTTGTGCTTGCACACCTTGGGTGGCATCTACCACCAATATAGCCCCTTCGCATGCCTTGAGAGAACGTGACACTTCGTAGGTAAAGTCCACATGCCCCGGGGTATCAATAAGGTTGAGCATATATTCTTCGCCCTCATACTCATAAAACATTCTCGTAGGGGTAAGTTTTATTGTTATTCCACGTTCCCTTTCAATGTCCATACTGTCAAGCACTTGCTCGGTAAGTTCCCGAGAAGACAAGGTGCCCGTTTTTTCAATAAGTCTATCGGCAAGGGTACTTTTGCCATGGTCAATATGTGCTATAATGCAAAAATTTCTTATATTCTTTAGGTCAATATTCATAAAAATAATTATAAATTATTTCACCCCATTTATCAAGCAAAATAGCTTTTTTATTTTTAGAAAAAAATAATTTTGTTTTGTTAATTTAAGGAAAAGTAAAAGTAAAAGCCATAAAAATTTCGACAAAAAGGGGCAAAAAATGAGCTTTTGTATAAAAATTTGCATATTTTGAATAAAAATTTGCATAAAATGATTGTAATATGACGATAATTTTGATATAATTTTTATATCTTAATTTGAAATTTACTCTTTTTAGGGAGAAGATATATGAATTTATTTAAAACTTGGCTTGTAGACAAGTACATTGCTCATAGGGGGTTGCATGATAGTACTCACCCAGAAAATAGCATCTCCGCCTTCCTTAATGCAAGGGACAACGGATATGCAATAGAACTTGACGTTCATGGTCTTGCAGACAACACACCTGTGGTTTTTCACGACGACACCTTAAAGCGTCTCACAGGGCAAGATGGATACATAAAAAATGTAAAAAATGTGGAAGAATTGAAAAAAATTACTTTTCTAAATTCCGAAGAGACCATTCCAACCCTTGAAGAAGTGTTGAAGGCTATTGAAGGCACAACACCCTTGCTTATTGAGATAAAAGACTATAATCTCAATGGCGATTTGGAAAAAAGGATATACGATTTGCTAAAAAACTATAAGGGCGAATTTGCGGTGATGAGTTTCAACCCTTATTCTTTGCGTTGGTTTAGAAAGTATGCCCCAGAGATAACTCGCGGGATATTGTCTTATTCCATGAAAGACCAAAAAATGAGTTTTATGAGAAGATTTTTGCTTACTCGTGCAAAAGTCATAAAAAACATATGCGACCCGCATTTTGTTGCCTACAAATGGGACGAAGTGCCAAACAATTTTGTAAAGAGATTTAACTCTCTCCCCCTTCTTGTATGGGCGGTGCAAAATCAAAGCGATTATATGCAAGTTGCCCCTCATTGCGACAATATTATTTTTGAAAATTTTAACCCACGTATATAAATTGATTTTAATATTTAAAAAAGCACCTTTGGGCAAATCTATTAGATTGCAAATAGGTGTCTTTTTTATAATTTTATTGATTTTAAAATTTATAAAAAAATTTATGACTTTATGCGTGCCGATTGTACTTTTCTTAAATAACAAAAGAATAAAGGCAACCCACTTCTTAGGTTGCCTTGTTATTATCTTTGTTCTTTTATCTTTGTTGCCTTGCCCGA
>CAVHMC010000071.1:0-5514 GCA_963636895.1 Oscillospiraceae bacterium
AAATAAGATTTGAAAGTAAGTTTTTATAAACGATAAAGATTTACTTTGCTTGTTTTTGTTTGTCTTGCTCGGTGAGTTTGACAGCGTCGGCAAGCTTGACAGAAACGATTTTACTTACACCCGGCTCTTCCATCGTGACGCCATACAAGGCATCGGTCAACATCATGGTTGGCTTTCTATGCGTTATGACGATAAATTGCGTATCGTTGGAGAAGTTCTTTAAATATTGGGCGAACCTCGAAACGTTGGTGTCGTCAAGAGCGGCCTCGATTTCGTCTAACAAGCAAAAAGGCATAGGTCGAAGTCGCAAAATTGCAAACAAAATTGCAATGGCTGTCAAGGCTTTTTCGCCACCACTAAGCAACGTTATGCTTTGCAGTTTCTTCCCTGGTGGCTCAGCCACAATCTCCACACCTGCTTGCAATGGGTCCTCGCTTTCGGTGAGTTCAAGTTTTGCATTCCCGCCACCAAACAGTTCGCGGAAACTCTTTGAAAAGTTGGCTTGAATTTTGGCAAATTCGGCGTCAAAGCGTGTGGTCATCTCTTGGGCTAGATCGCTAATAATCTTTTGAAGGTCCTCTTTTGCAGTTGTCAAGTCATTTGCTTGAGTGCTCAACGCTTCGTATCTCTCCATAAGTTCCTTGCAATCTTCTATGGCATTTACGTTGATATAGCCCAATTTTGAGATTTCTTTCTTTAATTTATTTATCTCAATCATACCTTGCTTTACATCAAAGTTTTCCACTTTAAACTCAAGACAAGAAGCGTATGTAAGTTCGTAATCTTCAAAAATTTTCTCTTGCATTGTCTCAATGTCGGTGTCCACTTTTGTGAGAGCGGACGATTGTTGATACTTCTTTTCTTGCACCACACTTATCTCTGTCATAAGCCTTGCTTTGTCTTCGTCTAGTTGCTTGATATTTTCTTGCAAAGTCTTTTTCTCGCCATCAAGTCCCGCCAAGTTTTCCCTTCTAGCCGAAATTTTACCCTTCAATTCGTCGTCGTCAACTTGGTCGATTTTATTTTGAACGAGAAGTTTTGCATCGTTAAATTTTTTGGTCACAGCCTCTAATTGAGACTTAAAGTCAACTATATTAAAGTTGCATTGTTTGATATATTCGTCAAGTCTTGCAATTTCGCCGTCAAGGTTGGCAAGTTCGCCTTCAAAAGAAGTTTTTTCAACTTTTAACTCCGTTATTTCATTTTGAAGTTCGTCTCTATTCTTTCTCAAACTTGCAAAAAGTTTTTGATTATTTTCAATTTCTTGCGAGCCGTCAAGGGACAAGTCGACGTCTTTTTCGGTGCTGTTGAGTGCTTTTGAGATAACTTCTATCCTTGTAGAATAATCAAGCCTTTCTTGAGAAAGTGACATTCTCTCTTTGTTTAATTCGTCGACATAGACACTAAGTTGCTCGTAATTTTGGTTTTGTTTTGCACTTTCAACTTGAGCGACAACAAGGTCGTCTTGATAGGTGGAATTTTTGGCAATAAGTTCGTTTAAAGTCTTATTTAAACTCTCCCTTTCGCTCTTTGTTTGCTCCAAATTGTGAGACAAATTGACAATTTGAGTGTTGAGCGACTCAATCTCGTTATCCCTTGTAAGCAAATTGGAAGTCACAGCCTTTTTGCTCCCGCCACTAATTGAACCTTGTGGGTTGACGACATCGCCATCAAGTGTGACAATTCTAAAGGAAAAGCCCGATTGTTTGGCAAGGCTAACAGCCGTATCGGTATTGTCTACAATAACAGTCCTGCCAAGCAAACTTTCGAAAATACTTCTTAAAGACAAGTCGTATTTTATCACACTACTTGCGACACCAAAAGTTTTGTTGCGTCTAAGCAAGGCTTGCTCGTTGTCGTTTAGCAATCTAACCTTCATGGAAGTTATAGGGAGAAATGTTGCACGACCATAATTGTTGCGTTTTAAATAATTGATAAGGAATTTTGCATCTTCTTCGTTTTTTGTAATAACGTCTTGCACCGCACCACCAAGAGCCACCTCGATAGCCGTCTCAAACCCGCTAGGAATAACCATGCTACTTGCCACAATACCCACAATCTTGGAGCCGAGTTCCCTTTGCGACTTGCTATCTTGCATAAGACGTTTGACCGAGTAGTTAAAGCCGTCAAAATCTCTTTGCATATCTTCAATAACACGCTTTTTGTTTTGCAAAATTTGGATATTTGAAGAAATTTGGCTTATTTTTTCGTTGACTTCCCTTACCTTTACATAATAAGAGTCAAGTTGGCTTTGAGTCTTTTCCGCTTCTTCTTCCAAATTGTCATATTTGTTTTGTGCGTCTTTTGCATTTTTTAGAGCAATTTCGAGAGCGGACTCTTTTTCCTTTATTCTTTGTTGCAAAGAATAAATCTTCTCGTCAAGGTCGGTTATGTTGGCTAGATACGCATCTTTTTGGGCGTTCAGAGCGGAGAGATTAGACTTGATGTCGGTCATTTTGGATAACTCGTCTATCATTTCCTTTTGCTTTTTTGTTGCTTCGTCTTCAGCCCCCGTAAGTTCGTCAACAATTTTGAGATATTTTTCCGTCAAAGTCTCAAGCCTAGCACAAATCTCGTTGTACGACTGTTGTCTTTCTTGTTTTTTGGAAGAACAAATATCAATCGCTTTTAGAGAATTATCCCTATTAAGCAACTCTTTTTCGTAGTCGTCTTTTAAATTATCTCGCTCGTTTTCAAGGAATTTCAACCTTTCTCTCACGACATTTGTCTCGCCAGCACGTTTTTCGAGTTCGACGGTGAGTTCCAAAATTTCATCATTCAAAATTTGCAAATTTCTATCAATTTGCCCCACCTTATCCATCTTTGAATCATAGTCTACGTTCATTTTGTCAAGAGTTGCTTGCTTGACGTTTATTTCTTCTTCAAAACCGTCAATTTTGTTTTGAATTTCTTGCTTTACACTACTTGCATTGTCATATTGGCTGACATAAACGTTGACTTCGAGAGTTTTAAGTTGCTCTTTAAAACCAAGATAAAGTTTTGCGTTTTCCGCTTGTTTTTTAAGAGGACCAAGTTGTTTTTCTTGCTCCGCTAGGACGTCCAAGGCACGATTGAGATTTTCTTGCGTTCTGTCAAGTTTTCTCTCCGCTTCCACCTTTCTTTGTTTAAATTTTGCAATGCCAGCGGCTTCTTCAAATATAGCACGTCTATTCTCTGGCTTGGCACTAATAATTTCTTCCACCTTGCCTTGCCCTATAATGGAATATCCTTCCTTGCCTATACCCGAGTCGTGAAGAGCATTTGTAATATCTTTCAATCTACAAGGGGTGCCATTGATAAGATATTCGCTCTCGCCCGAGCGATACAACTTCCTTGTAAAAGCGACTTCATCAAAATTAAGGTCAAACATTCTATTTGTATTGTCAAAAAATAGCGACACTTCGCAATAAGACATACTTTTACGCTTTTCCGTACCATTGAAAATAACGTCTTGCATGTTGCTACTACGCAAAAGTTTGGTACTTTGTTCACCAAGCACCCATCTAATTGCATCGGAAACATTGGACTTGCCACAACCATTTGGCCCCACAATGCCCGTAATACCGCTATCAAATTTTATCTCCAATTTGTCGGCAAAAGACTTAAAGCCGACGAGTTCTATCTTTTTAAAATTCAATTTTTTAGTCCTTTTAGTCTAGAATTTTGTTCAAAAGTTTTTCGTTCTCAAGAGCCAATTTTGCACACTCCATTTGTGCCGACTTCTTGTTTTGAGACTTACTCCTTGCTACAAAAAAGTCGTTGATATACACTTCGCTACAAAAGTCCCCCACGACCAATGGGTCTTCGTATGTAAAATACACAAGGTTGGCACCCTTCTTTTGTTGTACCCTTTCTTGCAAAAGAGACTTGTAGTCTATCTCCGCTTTTTTGATACTTACCTTTGGGTCGATAAATCGCAAGATGAAACGACTTGCTTTGTCCATAGAACTATCAAGGTAAATGGCACCTACGATACTTTCGAACAAATCTTCTTTGATAGGTTTTGCAAGAGTTTGGTTTTTAAAACTTCCGCCCAAAAGTAAGAAATTATCTAATTTCTGCTCTTCGACAATTCTCGACAAACTATCGGTGTTGACAAGTTTGCTACGCCACTTGGACAACTGCCCTTCTTCTACGTCATAATTGTTGAAAAGTTCCCTTGCGATAACAAAATTGAGAATTGAATCGCCCAAATACTCCAACCTTTCGTTGCTTTTTTCTCCATATTGATGGGCATAAGACGAGTGTGTAAAGGCGGTGACGAGAAGTTTTTTATCTTTAAAACAATAATGTATTATTTTTTCTATTTTTTTTATCTCATTCTCCGTCATTCAAGCCCCCTAATAATGCAACTTGCTTTTCAATTTTTTTGCACAAATCAAACTCAGCCAAAGTCTTTACTTGCAAAATACATTTTTCAAAAGCCAAGGCGTCACTTGCACCATGCCCTTTCACCACAAGTTTTTTTACCCCCAAAAAGGCAGCACCGCCATAATTGCTTGTATTAAAAGTCTTTTTTAAATCTTTGAAAGTGTGCTTCATAAACAACGCACCAATTTTTGCCATAAAGGAATTTGCAATGCCTTTTTTTATTTCTCCCAAGACCATAGAAGCCGTACCTTCCACACTTTTGAGCAAAATATTGCCGTCAAAGCCGTCTGCCACGACTATGTCGTACTTTCCACTCAAAAAGTCACGTGCTTCCATATTGCCTACAAAATTTATTGGAGCATTTTTTAGCAACTCAAAGCACTCGTGGCTAAACTGGTTGCCCTTTTTATCTTCAACGCCAATATTGAGAAGTGCAACACGTGGATTTTTTATCCCAAGATACGCCTTGGCATAACTTGTAGCCATAATGGAAAAGTGGACAAGGTTGATAGGCTTGCAGTCGATATTTGCACCCGAATCAATAAGCAACACCTTTCCCCCCGTCGAAGTGGGAAGCATTGGGCATAGAGCTGGACGAGAGATATTCCTTATCCTACCAATTTTTAATATTCCGCCCGTAAGCACCGCACCCGTACTCCCGCAAGAGACAAGACCTACGACGTCTTTATCTTCCCTTAATCTTTCATATGCACGCACCAAACTTGAGTCTTTTTTCTTCCTAACCGCTTCGGTTGGCGACTCGGTGTTGTAAATTATCTCCGTTGCAGGCAAAATTTCGACTTGTTTCTCGTTGTAGTCAAGATTGGATAAGATATGCTTGATTTCTTCTTCCACCCCGCACAAAATAACACTCAAATTCTCATCACTATTTATTGCCCTTACACTTCCTTCCACAGCAACCTTTGCACCCAAATCACTCCCGTGGCAGTCTACAATTATTTTCATTTTTTCTCCCATAAATCAATAAAATATACACTTATATCACTATAATACGAGTTATTATACAATATATCGAAAAAAAATCAAAACAAAAATGTATCCAAAATGCAATAATTTGATATATTGTGTAGTTAAACAACTCTTTTTTTTGTTTAATTTGATTTTATTTATTTTGTATACTTT
>CAVHMC010000072.1:0-5363 GCA_963636895.1 Oscillospiraceae bacterium
ACATTTATATAGTAGATAAATGAGTAGTTTTGAAGACCAAATTTGGTCTTTTTTTATACCAATTTTGTTTTTTTTATCCATCATATTTTATTGCCAATTTTGGTCGTTTTTTATGCAATTTTTATATTTTTTTTGATATACTTTTTTATGTCAACTTTGGATTTTTTTATGACAAAATTAGTCTTTTTTTTATACTAAAATTTAACATTTTTTAATAAGGACAAATCAAGATTTTTTTAATAATTTATATAAAAAATTTTCAGGCAAAAATACGTTTAAACATGTCAAAAATTATAGTTCCACGACGCAAAAGCCAGCGGACCTAACGAGTCTATTGTAGACGGCAAGGCCGACACCTGTTTGGCTTGGGCAACGTGCGTAGACAATCTTGGCGTTTAAGTCGTCAAACTCTCTTAATTTTGCAAAAAGATTGTGTGCTTGTGCCTTATCGTCGTCAAATTTGCCGTAAAATAGGCTTGGAAGGTCGACCTTTTCCCCGTCGAAAAGCAATGCCCACACGCCGTCGCCCGCATTTTTTTCTACATATTTTTTGAACTTGTCAAAGTCGCTTTTGACAATAACCACCTTGGCATTGGGTGCATAATGGCGATATTTCATGCCAGGAGACAAGACCTTTTCTTCCTTTCCCACTTGTTCCAAAACGCCTTTTGCGACGTCAATTTTTTTCCCTAAAACGCCTTCGATTTGCTCTTTTGTCACCACACCGGGTCTAAGTAAAATAGGCACGTCACCCAGCATGCTCACAACGGACGACTCCACCCCCGCATCGCACTCGCCCCCGTCGATAATGAGCGGAATTTTGCCTTTCATATCCACAAAAACGTCTCTTGCATTGGTAGGACTAGGCTTGCCCGATATATTGGCACTTGGGGCGGAAAAAGGTCTGCCCGCCTTTTCGATAATTTTCCTTGCTACTTCGTTGCTTGGCATTCGTATCCCCACAGAGTCTAGCCCCGCGGTGCTTTCTAGGCACACACCGTCACCCCTTTTTACGACAATTGTGAGTGGACCCGGCCAAAAAGCGTGTGCGAGCTTTATTGCATCACTTGACAAATCTTTTGCGACAGCACTTAGCATATCAAAACTTGCAATATGGCAAATAAGTGGGTTGTCCATAGGGCGACCCTTTGCTTGAAAAATCTTTTTTATCGCTTCCCCGTTTGCACTATCACCTGCAAGTCCATACACCGTCTCCGTTGGGACACCGACGACTTCCCCATTTTTTATCAATTCACTCGCTAGTTCAAGTGCTTCCTCACTTGGCTTTAATAATTTTGTTTCCATAAAAAATATTGTACCACTTTTTTTTAGAAAAAAAAACATCTAAATGAGTTTTTTAGACTATTTAGACGTTTTTTCTCCAAATTAAGACAATTTTTGGACTATTAGGCTAACTTCGCTAAACGTTCCACCCGTTTGGCCATTGTTTTTAAGATTTAAAACGGCATTGGCGGAGTTGTTCTCGTACATAAAGGTTGCGGAAAGCGAGGCGGTTTGGTCGGCATCTATAGTAGCATTGGACTCGCTTTGGTTGACTTCCGTTCCACCTATGCTAGCAACAAGTGAGACTTGCCCATTGGCTGATTGTGTAGCATTGGCGGAATAACTTATCAAATAAACACCCGTCGTGACAAGGATTATGTCGTTTGCACCCGCCACGTGAGTGACGTTGTTGTTTGATAAATTAGCAACATCATTGAAGGACAACGCAGTGTCTTGTGCTATAGTTGTAGAAGGGTTGGTAAAACCCGCTACCAAAGTTCCGCTTGTACCTGCGGGTCCTGTCTCTCCCGTAGCACCTGCGGGGCCCGTTGGTCCTGTTGGTCCCACTGCTCCTGTTGTGCCCGCTTCTCCCGTCGCTCCTGCTGGGCCTGTAGGCCCTGTTGGTCCCGTTGGACCCGTAGCACCTATAGTACCCGTTGCGCCCGTAGCACCTGCGGGTCCTGTTGGACCTTGCACCCCCGTTGCACCAGTAAGCCCCGTAGGACCGGTTGGTCCCGTTGGCCCTGTTGGACCTGTAGGACCTGTTGGGCCACCAGATGGACCCGTAGGACCCGTTGGACCTGTTGGGCCCACAAATTGTCTTGGTCTTGGACATATACAATTGCAACAATCCATATTGATTATCTCCTTTTGTCCAAAACATATTATGAAAACAATTAATATTTTGTTAACAATTAAACAATTTTCCAAAAGCCCTTACAAAACTACAAAAGGTTTGTACTTTTTATCTTCAAAAACATTACAAAACTGCAAAAGGTTTATAATTTTATTTTCATAGAAATTACAAAACCATAAAAAACTTATACCTTTATCTCCCCAGATATATTACAAAATCGCAAAAGATTTTTACAATAAAAATTGATGCAAAATTACCTCACAAAAAATATTTTACAATTTTTAAAAAATATGCTACAATAAGACATAAATATTTGAGAAAATCAAAGGAAAAATTATGGAAAACATTGTTTATATATCAAATATTGACAAGCAAGAAACAAAAATAAAAGGTTACTCAAAGTTGCTTTTTGAGATTTATGACAAAAAGGGAGAAACGGACGTCTTTTCTACCAGCACAATGTCCGACTATAGTCTTGAAAGGTACATCAATGAGGCCAACAAAGTGCTTGAAACAAACTCATTTTTTAAAAACAAATTTGGTGTCAATTTGAAGGCCTTTAAAACAATACAAGACGACAAAAACAATATTGTGGGTCTTGCAAGGCAAAATGGAATATTGCTTAAAAACGAAGTAAAACAAATGGAACTAGATAGTGATAACGAAATCGCCTTGTGAGTCTTTTTTGGGGAGTTGTATATTACAATTCCCTTTTTCGTCTTAAATCGCTATTGTTTAATTTTAGAATAATTGTGTTACGTTTGTTGCAAAGTCTACTAAAAGTACGCTCGCCATATCTATCAATCATGTCGTCAAAAGACAAATTGGTGGACACAATTGTTGTCTTGTTGTTATTAAGCCTCTCGCCAATAACAAGAAAAAGGTACTCGGCAGTCACATTTTTATAAATAGGCTCACTGCCAAGGTCGTCAATGGCAAGCACGTCGCAAGATAGAATACCGTCTAGCATGCCTTCTTTTGTGTTATCAAAAGTGGTGTGATATTTTAAAAACAAATTGTCAAGAGCAAAGGAAGAATAAAACAAAGCACTTTTGCTATCTTTTGCAAATTGGTTTAGCAAGCACTCAGTGAGATAAGTCTTCCCCACCCCTGTGGAACCGCACAACAAGAGATTTTTATATTGCGACTCGTCAACCTTTTTGCACCAACTTTGCAACTTGTCAAAATTTCTTTTATACTCGTCCTTATTATCAAAAATGTCAAATTTGCACGTCTCAAAAGTGTGAGTTTTGTCAATGTTTCCGCCAAGCGATTGAGACGTCTCCTTTGCCAACTCTTCAAAGTAGCATGAGCAAGGCTTATCCCCCACAAATCCCCTATCTTGACACTTTTTGCAATAAAAATTTGGCTTAAAATCGCTAAATTTCATATTGGACTTATTTAAAATAGCACTAGCAGAATCAAGTTTTTCCTTAAGGCTATCTAGCGTTTGTTTAGTGGACAAATTTTGATATTCTTCCTTTGCGAGATTAAAATTTAGCTCTTTTATCTCATAATAAAGTATTTTAAACTCGTCATTTTGCAAAGCATCATCAAGTTTTTCATCGGCTTTTTGTATAGCTTGTTCCCTTCTTTTTGCAAGGGTTTCTAATACGCTTTTATTAAGTTTCATTTTTTCTCCTACAAATTGATTTCGTCTAGGTTGTCAAACAAAGCATTTGCTTCTTCAATGCTTACATTGCCAAAAGATTTGCCTTTTAGCACATTTTGCTTTTGAGGGGTTACGACGTCCTTTTGCTTTTTAATTTCGTCTAAAGTCGTAAGTTTTTTGTCGTGCCAATTGGTGAGAAGGGCGTTGAGATATTGCATGGCATTGAGTTTTCCCACAGACAAACTTGCACCATATTTTATAATTTCATTTGAAAAGCCATACACATAAGTCCACGTTCTATAAAAAGACCTATCAAAACTGCTCACTCGCCTATCAATATTCAAAATTGACAAAATTTCTTTTATGCACCCATCGACCGACAAAACTTGCGACAAATAACCATTGATACTATTTACACTCGTCAAGCCTTGCTTGTAAAATTTTTGCACATTCTCGTCCATGCCTTCAAGTGTACGCACGCTATTTTTAAAACAACAATTAGCAATAAGAAGCAAACTTTCCCTATCAAAGCCACGCGAAATCCAAGGGAGAAGATATGTATCAATCTCATTATCCACCGACTCATAATACACACCAAGCGACTTGTTGATTTCTTTTGCAAGAGCAATCAAGTCGTGCTTGTTGGCTTCATATTCTTCAATCTCGCTAAAACTTAGCAACTTCATTTCATAATATTTTGTAAGAACTTTGTCAAGAGTGTCAAAACTATTGCTTTTTAATTTACTTGACACTTTTTTTGCCACTTGTAAAATGGTTGTTTGATTAAAGCCATACGACTTGACCCATTTTTCATACATTTGTTGATGCTCAATTGCAAGCCCACCGCGAAATTTAAGTGCCTTTGCCACCAAATTGGCGTCACTTGAAATTATGGTCAAATTCTCGATTTTTTCTTCTATTTTGTCCGCCGTTCTTATGCCTTCATCGAGCCACACCTTTGCAACCGTCAAAATATAGTTGCTATTGATATTGTTGCCCTTTCTTTGTGCACAATATTTGACAATCATATTAAAGTCGCATGGCTCCAAGTGATTTGTCTCTATAAAATCAATATATTTGTAGTATTCGTTTGGTCCAATTTGCCTGCCAGACAAAATCTCTTGAACTTCATGAACAAAAGTCTCGTACTTTTTGCTTTCTATTTTTTTGATATTTTTAATGTTGTCTTTTGTTGGGAGATACCTAATCTCAACTTGCTCCAAATCTAGCACTTGCACCAAATTTTGGTCTTGCCAATACAAAAAGCAATTGATGACGTCTTCCCTTTCCAACCCCAAAGTCGCCACAAAATCTTCAATAGTATTGTCCGCCCCCGCACTATTTTGACACTTCAAAAGCCCCAAAAGATACACTTTTAGACAATTTTCAGGTGCGGTGCCAAGGTAATCTCTCAAAAATTTGCTATCAATTGACACTGTGTCCGATGTTTCTCTTGAACTAGAATATTTGCAAAAGGCCATTTTGTCTCCCCCTTATATTTTCAAAATTTTTTATGTAAAACATAGTTAAAATAGAAAATTTTAATAAAGTTTTGTTGTCGAGTTTTATAGTTTGTCTCACTTTTTAAAATAAATTTTTGCAACTTTCCCT
>CAVHMC010000073.1:0-5264 GCA_963636895.1 Oscillospiraceae bacterium
GTAATTTAAAATAAAGTAATTTAAAAAAGTAATTTTTAAAGTAAAAAAACAATTTAAAATTGCAAAAAACATAATTTTTTGTTAATAATTTTTGAAATTAATGTAAAAAGGAACAGTGTATTTATATTTACATTGTTCCTTGTTTTTATTTTGCTAGTTTCAAAAGTGTTATCTTTTACCCTTGTTGGCTTCATATTCTTCAATTTCGCTGTTTTAAAAGGATTAACTTTTACTTTCCAAACACCCACCAAGCGAATTTCTTTCTACGATGTTGCCTTATGATATTGACAACAACTGCCCCGATAATGCCAGCAATAATTGCTCCCAAAATAATGTAGACGATAAAGACGTTGCTCCCCACAGTCACATTAACTATTTCGTTTTGAGAAATATTGTCAAGAGTTTTGTCAAAATTGAAATATTCAAACGCTCCAAGTTCGTAATTTTGATACAAAATGGCGGGGTCGGCACTCTCTTTATACACGACGTCGACGTTGTATTCTTCCCCTTTTAAAATAAATGTGACGACGTAGGTGTTTGGGGTGTAAATTGCTGTCACAACTATATCGTCTTGAACGACGACATCTTCCACCTTATCCCAAGCGGACTTGTCGTAATGCTCTTTTGTAGGAATTGCTGGGTACTCGCTTGTGGACAAGGTTTGCCCATAAGTTTTTGAAGAAGTTGAAAAAGTTTTACCATCGGCAACAAAAGAGATTGTATAAGTGTTGAGCTCAATTCCACTCAAAGATATTGAAAACTCGCCTAAAACATTGCTTGCAACGAATTGTGCCCCGCCCTTGACGATTTGCCTTTGAGCAATGGCTGTACCAAGTGCGGTGTCACGATATATGATATTGGCTTGAAGATTTTTGTACGACCTATCATAACAACTATCCAAAGTGACCGAAAAATTGTAATCAGTGCCGAAAGTGACACTATCCGCATACACAAGGTGGGCATAATTTTCGTTAGCAAAATTTGCGACGGAGACCGTATAAGTCTGCAATTTATACTTTGGATACAAGGTCTTATCACCCGTACTGCCTTGTGAAATTTGAGTTACTAAAGTCTCAAAATTGCTCTCCAAATAAAAACCTAAGAAGTCGTGACCCGTTTTTGCAACAAGTGAAGTTATCTCTTCAGCCGTCAAATCTACCATAGTCTCTATCGTGTAGGTGGTAAGAGCGTTTTCTTCCCCATCGACAAAAACGTTGTACTCAATTGGCACAAAATGTGCTGTGAAAGTGGTGTCGCAAGTGATTTCGTATGAGTTTAGCATATCATCAGTGGACAAAAGGGCGTCACGTCCGCTCGTTTGCCACCCTTGCAACGTGTAGCCCAATTTCCCGTCAATTGACAAGCCGTCGGGCAAGGTCTTTACAGTTGAAAAGTGCTCCACTTGGGTGGTTGATGAGACGCCATAGACCACAAAAGTTACGTTGTAAAATTTGTACAAAATGATATATCTGCCGTTGTTAATTGTCACGTCATAATTGTCATTGCGAACGGTGGCGGTGAGAAGGTATCCATCTTTGTCCGAACTTCGACGGGTGGTAGACGTAATCATCATAGGGTTTTTGTCGTCGTCAAAGCAAGAAAAGGTTAAATCTAGGCTATCGCTACCATATAGGCAACCTTTTTCTATCGTATAATTTTTCTTTTGTTCGCTAGACGACAAATCATTGGCGGTGCCATAATAACTCTCGACATTGTTTAGTTTAATTGTAATTGACGCTTTTTTGATTTTAAAAAATTTACTACTATCAAAAACCAAATTGTAGTTGTTGCTTTGAGTTATGTTGTCTTTAAATTTTAAGGTAGTGCAAGTTATTTTGTATTTGCCCACATTTTCCCCTTCCTCACGAGACAAGTTGACGACAAGAGAGTCCCTTATATCTTTAACGTTGTCAGTTGTAGCCTTGTTTTCAATTTTATAATCAAGGCTTGGGTCGGCTGTCCCGTAGGTTTTGGAGCACTCAATTGGCACGATTTTTAGGTCTCGCTTTAAAATAGTGAGAGTAGCGTTTTCGTTGCTTGAAAATACTAGTTGATAATTGGACGCCTTAAACGTTCCGTCTTGGCTATCCCGCAAAGCAAGCGTACCTATCGTAATATTTTGCTCGCCCGCATTGCAACTTTCTGCCCCAAGACAGCCGTCAAACGATGGTTGTTCGCCGTTCTGTCCCGCACTTGCAAGATAATCTATATTAAGAGCATCACCATAGGTGGGAATATAATTGCCACTCTTTGGGGTGACGGTAATTATGGCTTGAGTTATAGTTAAAGTGGCTTGTTTTTCAACTGTTTTATAATTATCTTTGCTAAATTTTGCCTTAACAATATATGTGCCACAGTCTTTAAAAGTTGGATTTGTGCTAGAAGACGTGGAGAAAGCCTTTCCGTCTAAGGAATACGTATACTTGATCTTCAAATCTTGAAGAGTTGACGAGTAACTTAAACTTTGAAACAAACCCGAATAGGTGGCGGAGACGTTATCAAAAGTCACGACAAGGTCCGCTTCGTAAATTGTAAACACAACCCCCGAAACGAACACGAGATTGTAATTGCTGGCAAGAAAATTTCCATTATTTTCTAGTGCAAGACTATTTTGCACAATTTCATATTGTCCCACCGTTTCCCCGCTCACACGTGACAATTCGCCACTAAAAGAAGGTGTCTCGTAATTGGCAGTTGCAGAATAAGTGTAGATGTATTTTGTAGGGTCGTCTTTCCCAAAATTTTTTGATTGGTCGGCGTTTGGTGTGACAACAAGGTCTTTTTTCTTAATTTCAAATTTTGCACTTGGGTCGAGTTTTACGTCGTAATTTTTTGCCTTAAAACTCCCCTTGTCAGCAAGAGTTGCACTCATAGTCAAGGCATAATTGCCCACATTTTTCCCGTTACTTCTTGTAAAAACAAATTCCCCGCTTGGTGTCTCGTTTGCAAGATTATTCGTAAAAGTTACGGTGACGTTTGGCTCGCTATCCCCATAAATTTTGCCATAATAAGTTTTTCCTTGGCTCAAAGGCAAAACGTACAAAGTCCTTTTTGTGATAGAAAATTTTACGCCTTCTTTAACAGAAATTTTGTAGTTTGTCTCTTTAAATTTGCTATTGTCTTTTTGACCTTTTATCTTCAAAGTGCCTTGCAAGATTTCATACTCGCCCACGTCTTCCAAACTTCCCGCCCCATAACGCGTCAAATTGCCAAGCCACACATAGTCCGTTTCGCTTTCAAGGAAGTCCGAAGTGTCAAAAGTAAATTTTGTAGGGTCGTCCTGCCCGTAAATTTTTGAAAAGCCACTGTTTGGAGTAACTGTCAAAGTTCTTGGGTTAATAGTGAGCGAGCAAGAAAGCGTTTTTGTTTCAAAAATATCGCCCGACACCCTAACATATATTGTGTAACTCCCTATTGTGCCGTCTTTGTTTATTTTAACGTTTTTTATTTCCAAATTGTCATAAAAATTGATATTGTCTAAACTATATTCTATTGTGAAATCACCTTGAGTAGTAATGTTTGGCTCAGGGAGATGGCACGTCCCGTCATACTCTACCACCATATTTTCTAACGTAAATTTTATTTCTTCTTTTGCCACAGTGGAAACTATCATTGGCAAAACGCAAGAGTTGGTGATAGTTATGGTCTTCTTTAAAGAGTAGTCATATTTTTCCGTATTAAATTGATATTCTTCCCAAGAAGATGTTGGCGAATATGCAATGTATGTTGGGTTGGAAATAACAGCTTCTTGACACTCATAAGACACCATGTTGCCGTCTTCGTCAACCGCTTTTTTTGTGTTGTTGTCAATAAGGAGAGACATGCCATCTAGTTGCTCGATATAAACAATGACATAAGGCTTATCCCCGCCAACTTCTATTGCATTAGAAAGTTCTATCGTATAATAGCCCGTTTGTTGAGAGACAAATTGGCTTTGTTGATTTTTATCAATTACAAGAGTGGCGGACGAAAATTTTTCCGCAAGGCAGGTGGTGTAATCGACGGCTTCGCTTTTTGATAGCGGTGCTACATAAACTTTAAAAGTGCTTGTGTCGTTGTTGATAGAGGCCTTGTCGCTAGTTATTGTAACTGTTGGGACTTTGATTTGTTTGATAACTTGGGGAGTTGTGTCGGTTATATTGAAAATATTTGCAAAATAGGTCGTTTGACTTAAAGTATTGACATAAGTCAAAACCCTGCCACTATCTAGCGTAACAAATCTATCCTCGTAATCGGAGCCAATTGTGGAAGAATAATCTTTTTTATTATTCGTTTTCATGCCAACTCTTACAAAGCCATTGACTTGATTTTCCACGTTTGCATCGTCGTACATTATGTAAAAATAGCCGTTTTTGCCAAAAGTTGTGCTATAGGAATTTTGTGCGATATAGGCACCTTTTGACCCGCCATATGTAAAGTTGTCGTCCCAGCCAACAAGAGCAACAAGATGGTCGGGGTTGACGGTTTGAGTATAAAGGACATTGTAAGCTTTCTTGTATTGTTTATTAATATACACAGAAGCGGTGACAGCACCCGTAGTGTAAATGTGCTCTTTTATGGAATTACGAAGGGCTTGCTTTTCTTGTAAAATTTCTTCGCTAGTCAGTTTCTCATTACTTTCAATTATAGCTCTTGAAGGGAACGACTTGCTCTCCAAAACGGTATATTGAGAGTATTTCCTATCATAAGTATTGAGTTTAGTTTTGTATCCTTCAAACAAAGAGTCGTCTTCCCAAGTAAGAGACTTTTTTTCCCACGTTTGCTCGTTGACGGGTCCAAGACCACTTGCATAATACTCATATGCCATAGAAAAATCACCAGCGCCAAGCGACGAATATCCTCGTGACGAATAGGCATAATATGCAATGTCCGCTTCGGAAAAATTAAGTATGGTGTCCGCATCAACTAGACCACTTTTGTAAAGAGTGCTCTCCAAAGCCGTATTGCTTGCAAACGCCCAACAAAGATTGGAACTTGACTGATCGCCCACGTTGCTAGGCAAATCTCCGCAAACGCCATCATAACTATAGAAGTCGTACAATGAAAATTTTGAAGTACTTGTAAAATTGCTTGTGGTCTCTATAAAAGTGTAGGAACTAGCGTAGAAATTATTAAAGAAAAAAAGTGAAGAGGAAAAACACAAAAGTGCCACAAAAACACCCATCAAGACAAATATCGATTGTTTAAGTTTTAAATGTCTCAAAGTTTTCTCCTACACGTAAAAAAAAATTAGCAACGCTAATATTAAAAGTATAATTATATAC
>CAVHMC010000074.1:0-5021 GCA_963636895.1 Oscillospiraceae bacterium
ACATTAACTTCAGCACAAAATGCTTTAAAATCAGTATATCTTGGAGTTTTAGCAGAACAACTCAACATCAAAACCAATGCGTTTTTGTCCAAAATTAAACAAAGTAGCAAAGACGTCTACGGAAAGGAAATAATCAAACTCGCACCATATGGCCTTAATGGCGGGATATGTGCTTCAAGTGAAACAGGCGATTTGCCAAGTGCTTCTTCGCACAACTTTTTGCAATTCAAGAGCGGGCTTAAAAACCTTTATGGCACAATATCAATCTCGGATAAGGCAATAAGGGCAAGTATGTCGGACAGTGGTGCTTTTGTCAATTTGCTAAGTGACGAAATGGACAGCCTTGTCAAGTCTAGTGCTTTCAACCTTGGTCGTATGATTTATGGTGATGGGACAGGTCTTGTGGCGACCGCTTCGGTTGCAAATACCGTCACAACTTTTGACAGTGTCAAAAATGTTGTCGAAGGCATGAAGGTCGACGTTTATTCTGGCACCACCTTAAAAAAGAGTGGACTTGTTGTAAAATATGTCGATAGAGCAAACAAAAAGATTACTTTTGGTGAATCTTATACCTTTACAAATGGGGACAAACTTTATGCTTGTGGGTCAAAGGACAACGAAATCACAGGTATCAAGAGAATTTTTGACAAAACAGAAGCAAACAAGATGCTTTATGGTGTAGATAGAACAGAATACGCTTGGCTTTATCCTTACGTGGAAGAAAATTCTACTGCAAGCGTTGAAATAAGCGACTCTCTTATCCAAACCGCACTCAATTCTATCGAAGAAGAGACAGGCTCGCAAGTGGACTTCATTGCAGTCTCTGGCGACGTAAGAACCGCTTATCAAAAGTACTTGTCCGCCAATAGACGTAATCTTGATATGGAAGTTTTGGCAGGTGGATACAAGGCTATGACGTATTCGGGTATTCCAGTTGTATACGAGAGATTTGTCGAAGACGGCACAATGTATCTTCTCAACACACAAGATTTCAATTTGCACCAACTTTGCGATTGGGAGTGGCTTGAGACGGACAATGGCAGTATCCTTATCCCATCTGCAACAAGCCCAACGTATTCTGCAACACTTGTAAAATATGCCGAGCTTATTTGTGATAGACCAGGTGCACAAGGGAAAATTGCAAACATTAAAAACTCCTAAAAACTGTTGACTTTTGACAGCAAAAAAATCTTAAAATTAGTCAAATTTTGCGTAAAAATGGCTAGTTTTTCTTAAAATTTGCAAGAAAATCTTGCTTTGGGTTTGTGTGGCAAGTCTTTATTTTGGCTTGCCCGATAGACCCTAAAAAGGAAAAATATGAAAGGAATAATCAAAATTGTAGGAGATATTTTTGATATATCTCATAGACTTAAAAAAATCGATAGAGATTACGACCTTGTGTTTAACAAAAATAAAAAAATTTACGAGGTGTACATAAAAGACGACTTTTGTTTCAAAATTGGGGAAACACTTGACAATTTGGCTCTCAAAAAAGCATGCATTACACACATAAGACACAAGAATATGTTGCTAGAAAACATGGCACAAGACAATTTGCTTTTGGAACAAAAAGAAATTGAAAATACCAAAAACAAAGCAAAATTCGACTTGAAAAATATGATTGATTATGCTTCAAAAACGGGGAAGAATGAAAATTTTAATAATATAAATTTGACCAAATGGTTTTAAAAGGAGAAAAAATGACTGTATTAGAATTGCTAAAAATAGCAAGCACTTATTTGGCTATTGATAAGGAATTGGAAATCTTTTTTGAAGAAACGGACTCGACTAGTGCTTCCGAAGAAGCAAAAAGCAAGTTTAACAAACTTTTGCTTAGTTTCAACAATATTATCAACGAGTTGGCTTTGCACAAATATCCACCTACAAAGGTTATCGAAGTGGAGACCTCTTTTGGCATAAACGAGATTGATTTAAGTTCGCAAAATTGCAACAGGGTACTAAGCATACATTCAAAAAAAGGCGACAAGTTGACCTTTTTGCAAACGGGGCAAAGTGTAACTTTCGACGCATTATTTAATAAAAAGGTGATTATCGAGTATTCTTTTATCCCAAAGATTTATAAGGCAGACGACGACTTGGATATTTTTACAAATATAGGCAAAAGGCTCCTTGCAATAGGCATTGCGAGTGAATATTTTTATCTTGAGGAAATACTTGACGACGCAAAAGACTTGCGAGAACAATTTGAAACGGGCTTAAAAAATGTCTTATCAAAAAATAAAACTATGCCAAGGAGAGATTTTGTATGAAATTTAAGGAAAGCAAAATTGTTTACAAAGACTTTTCGCAAAAATTTGTTGCAGATGATAGCGAATATAATATCGCAAATAATTGTCGACTTAAGTATAATGTTCAATCGTCAAAGGGCTATCTAGTTGAAGGGAAGGGGCTAAAAAAATTGTGTTTGCCCTTTTATTATCCCGCTGTGCCAGACGAAATTGAGACCGAAGAGCAAGACTTTAAATTTGTAAAAATTTGGTTGTATTCTTATTATAGCGAAACGGATAAAAAACAAAAATACATTGCGGTGGCTTTTGGTAGTGATAATTATTTGTATTATTCCAATCTCCACACGCACTCGGGCAATTTTTACAAGATATCCAATTGTTCGGCCTTATCTTCAGTCCCCGACGCGATAAATTTTATGCTAGGGACAGACGCTGTTATAGGCTTTGCTTCCAAAACGGACAACTTTCTTGTATGGTATTGCGACAAAGACCCATATGTGGTAAAGACCACCCCACGATTTAGGTCAATTTGCTTGCATGGGGATAGGCTTTTTGCCATTGATAGCGACAAGGACAACGTGGTGAGATATAGTGCCACCTACAACCCGCTAGATTGGACAAAGGATATGATATCAGCAGAAGATGCAGACAGTATAACTCTCAATGATTACAAGAGTAGTTTGCGTAAACTTGTGTCTTTTAAAGACTTTGTTTACGTCTTCCACGATTATGGAATATCTAAAATAACAAGTTACAACCTAGTAAAAAAATTTTATTGCACTAATATTTACGATACAACAAGCAAAATTTATCCAGATACTGTTTGTGTATGTGGCGAATATATATATTTTTTGCAAGAAGATGGCTTGTATAGGTTAGATGGAACCGACGTAAAAAAGATGGACTTCAAGTTTTCCAACCTTCTTTTGCAAAATCAAGACGAGGCAAATAGTTGCTATTTTGACGGAAAATATTATCTTGCGTGCAAACTTGACCTTGATGGCAGTGCGGTGACAACCAACAATGTCATTATAGAAATAGATTACGAAAAGGGAGAGTTCAACATTATTAAGGGAGTGGACATCATATCAATGTTGCCCGTCAACATTGCTGGTGTGCACAAAATTATATTGGTTAGGCGAAACAAAAATATTTTGTACGAGCTAACTTCCGTTTCGCAAATAGACTCTCTCCCAACTTCTAAATTTTGGCAAAGTGGTCAAATGACACTTGGCTCCATCGACGACAAAAAAATAGTAAAGGACTTTACAATTTACTCAAAATACAACTGCGACGTCACGATTATTTCAGATAAAAAAAAGGTGACTTTTAGCGTAACAGGAAAGGATAAGATGCAAAGAGTACCTGTCAATCTTGCGGGCAAGGAGTTCTCTATAGAGTTGTCGTCAAGCAAAAATAATATGCTTATTAAATATCTTCAATTAAAATACGTAACCAAAACAAACGATTAGTCAAAATCAACCCTTTAAAAATCTAACGCTACCAAAATATATAGATAAAAATTGTTTTGTAAAATTGATTTTTAATTACAAAGCTTATTTAACTTGAAGAAGGGAAATTATAAATTTTTCTAGGTGGCGGGTGAGTTGTTTTCAAAAAATGAAAGAACTTTTAAATAATGTAAGGAACAAAAAAATTTATTTTTGTAAGTTGGCAACAAAAGGCTTTATTTTAAAAAGAGAAAAGTTGATTTGATTAGTATAAAAGGAGAGAAAATGGGCAAAGAAAAAATAGATGAAAAGGAAATCAAGGAAGGTTTTAGGAAACTCCTAGAAAAACTTGGACTATACTAATATGTGGGAAGAAATCTTTAACCAAGCAACCACAACGGGTATTTGGGCGATGCTTTTTGTTGGGTTATTATTCTTTATTTTGACAGACAGTGCAAAGAGAGAAAAAAAGTACCAAGAAACAATAGCAAAACTCAACAACCACCTAGATTGTGTGGAAGATATAAGAGATGAAATAAAAGAAATAAGGACCTCACTTATTAAAAAAGGAGGGGCAAAAAATTGAAGAATTTAATTAAAGATACTCAAAATTTAGCACAAGGTCAAGAGACTACAAGCGAGGTAGAGTTAGACAAAAATATCCTAGAAAATACAAATGTAGATAATGAAAATTTGGCGGAAAGTCAAAGCAAGACAGACAAAAATTTTCAAGAAAATGCAAACACAAGTGATGAAAATTCAAATAAAAATCAAGATAACGCAAGCAAAATTTTTGATGATTTGACTAAAACTACCCAAGAAAATACGGGGGGTACTGGGGAAGTTGAAAAGGAAACAAACGCCTTAAACCCACGTAGTTTGTCCTTTTGGATAGGGCTTATTGCTATACTATTGGCATCACTAGAAGGCTTGCTTATTATGTTTAATGTCAATTTGGAAGTAAATCTTTTGGTCGAAGGGCTATCCACCATACTGTTTGCTCTTGTTTGCATGGGCATTTTAAAAACCAACAACAAAAATGTCTCAAAACAAGACATTGCAACAAGTTTGGAAGAAAACTTAAAGTCAAAAAAGAAGAAATCACAAGAGAATAAAAATAATAAGTAAATTTTAAAAATTTAGCGTAACAACTGCTTGCTATTTAAAAAAGTGAATCTCAAAGGTTAAAAATCTTACGGGGTTCACTTTTTTTATTTTTGTTGTTTTTTTGAAAAAATGTAAATTTTGAAAACGACTTTTGTCAATTACTTTTTTATAGCAAACTAATAAATTTGGACAAAATAATTGAGTTTTTGTATTG
>CAVHMC010000075.1:0-4869 GCA_963636895.1 Oscillospiraceae bacterium
GATTTTATCTTCATATAGGTAGATTTGTCTTACGAAGGTGTTTATTACAAGTTTTCGTATCTTTATATCTTTCATATCTTCGAATACATTTTTACGTAAAAAGTGTTCAATTTCTTCTTTTGAAAGTAGCGAATAATCTTTCAATTTTTCTTTAGATATTTCAATATCTATCTCGGCGAGTTGAGTTTCAAGTTGTTGTAATCTTTCTTTTGTCATATCTGTGATTATTCCTTGCTCAATCGCTTTGACTATATTTTGACTTGCTTTATAAATATCTTTCTTTTGTTTCTCAAGTAATTTTAATGTTGTGTTATCGTTGGCTCTATTTTGATTACATTCAAATATTTTTGTGGATAAATAGTCAATGTTTTGTTCCGTTCCTAAGAGTTTAGAAATCGCATTTATAACCAAATCTTCCAAGTATTGCTTTTTTATAGATTTTTTATCGCAAAAATTTGTTTTGTTTCGTTTTGCACTGCACGAATAATAGTAATGAATATCTTTTGTATGACTTGTTCCACTTTCGCCAAACATTTTGTGATTACATTCGCCACAAATTAGTTTGCCAGAGAGTATGTAGTCATAAATTTCTTTTTTCCTGCTTGGTGCAAGTTTATTTTCTTCGTTTATCGCATTGACCTTATTCCATAAAGTATCATCAATTATTCTTGGAAAAATGTTGTCGTATTTAACTCCTTGATGTTCAACGACTCCGGTGTATCTTGAATTATGTAGAATTAGTAGCACATATTTTTCATTGAAATTTTTGCCATCAGTTCGGTGGTAGCCTAGTTCGTTTAAATTCTCTGCGATTGCTCTTGCCCGATAACCATTTGAATACATATCGAAAGCCTTTAATACAACTTCCTTTTCATATTCATTTACAACATATTTTTTGTTTACAATGTCGTATCCAAATATATGTTGTCCACCAGTTGCATTGCCTTTTAGCCAACTCTCTCTAAGTCCACGATTTACTTTTTGAGTTAGTTCTTCGCTATAGTATTGATTAAAGCCTTCAAGTAGTGATTCCATAAGCACACCTTCTGGAGTATCAGGAATATTTTCCATGCAAGAGATTAGTTTGACACCATTATCTTTCAAAGATTTTTTATGAATAACGCTTTCGTATTTGTTTCTACTGAACCTATCTAATTTGTAAACTAACACAACAGAAAATTGATGGTTTTTACTATCTTTTAGCATTTTTTGAAAAGCAATACGGTTATCATTAGTTCCAGTCATTGCTCTATCTATGTATGTGTCAACTATGACAATATCATTTTTTTGAGCATAGTCTTTGCATACTCTTAGTTGACCTTCAATACTTTGTTCGGTTTGACTGTCACTCGAATATCTTGCATATATTACTGCTGTTTTCAATTTTTTTCTCCTTTTAATTTATTGAATTTTATTTGTCTTCCGACAAAAGCGAATAGAAACGAAAAGGGATTATTCACATAAAATTTTTAATTTTTCTTTTCTTGTCAAGGGTTGTAAAACAATACAATTTACCCTTGACAAGAAAGAGTTTTCGTTTAGACTTCGCTTAAGAAAGACAATTAATATGCCTTTGGTAGTTTGTCTATGAGAGATTTATCTTTATTTGGTTGACCTAGCACTTCGCCTGTTTCAAAGTCTAAACATTTGAAGTCATCAAAAAGTAATATTTTCCTATCTTCTTGACCAATTCTACAAACAACATCATCATCTAAAATGTCTGTTACAAAATATGTTTGTAGGTGTTTTGAATAAATGACTTTTTCGCCAGTTTTACGAATGTATTTCATAATGTAACCGACTGCATCGTTTACTCCAACATTGTTGATTATTTCCTTAAAATCGTTTCGACCAAATCTTTCTAAAAAGAAAGTATTTTGGTGAGCAATTTGCATTTGGTGATTTTTTGTTGAATAGTCTTTTGTTTCAATAATCTCACCAACCATCTCAGCAATCACAAATATTCCATGAAAATGTAATCTTTTTAGGTTTGGGCTTCTTTCAAACACTCCAATATATTTCCAGCCTTTTCTATGAGATAGATGTCTTAAACAAGTAAGTAGTTTTTGTCTAAATTCTTCTTCAGTTAATTTGTAACTATCGTAGGTAAAAGTGCAAAAGTGAGTCCATTGTTGCAAGCCAATTTTTCTATATAGTCTTGTAAGTCTAACGATTTTATTTCTCTTTTCCTTTTCAAGCGTAGTTTTCACAATTTCTTTTGCTTTTTCTTTATCTTTAATATCTTTAGTTATTTTTTCAATGATTTTTTCAGTTTTCTCTTTCTTTGTTCCTGTTTCAGATTTGTATAACTCTTTTATTTTTTCTTGTATTTCATCTTTTTGTTTTGCTCTTGTGTTTTTTCTTTTCTTCCAAGGTTGTTCTTGATGGGGTGTGCCGATAAAATGGCTACCATCAAAGTAAATTTTAGTTTTGGGATAAGGCATATTGCACCTCACTTTTCTTGAATGACATAATCTGATTTAACATAGCGACAAAAAACTCATTGTCTAGCAATGTCAAATCTAATTCATTAGTGAATTCAATTTTTAAATTTTGCATATTTTTAACTCCTTTTTTTTGAAATTTTTGGAATTAAAAAGACTTAGAAAAAGATATACTTTTTCTACGCCTTAAAATGCAAACTCTGCCTTGTACAAACCCCAAGGACGGGTTTTGGGCTTTTTTATTTGCCACATCTCACAAATTCTGGTCTTGTCATTTTGCGTTTGTCTATTCAATTCGTTTTTAGTGTATCTAAAATTTTCAAGTAAGTGAATGACGTTGTCTGGCAAAAACAAGCACTTTTGTAGTATCGTTATTGACATTTGTATGACATTTATTTGATGTGTTTTTGATATCCCTTGACATTGTAAAAAATGTTTCCTAGAAATACCAGCACATTTACCCATACTTTACACATACAAAATACAACAAAAACTATACAAGTTGTATACATTTCATACGCTTACTAAAACTAGAAACACCAACATTTTAGTAAATATTTTTTGAAATTACTAGGAACTAAATAGGTAGTTTTGGTATACAAAATGCAAACAAAACCCAAACTAAACCCCAACTAAATGCAAACTAATGGGTAGTCGTTTCTAGTAAAACATTTGAGAGTTTTTGAATTCTCCCTCACTATTAGCCACGAAAATGATTAAAAGTTGACCACTAAATATAAAATTTTTCAAATTGCATAAAAAAATACCCATACTTTTTTGTATGGGAATTTGCTTTTTGTTATCGAGTTATTAGATACAATATGCTAAATATCTGTCTTTGAATTTTCTTCGTTGTTTGTAAATCTTCCAAATACTAATGTTTAGAAATTCGGCAATGTCTTTAACTTCAACACCATTGTAGGTGTATTCCAAAATTTGTAGTTCAAGTTGGTTATTAGTAATTTTGCTAATAATTTCGTTAACTTTTGTATAGTCCGGTTTATCTTCTTCAAAGCAATCTTTTGCTGGGACGAATTCAAGATATTCTTCATCTTCGGTATTTCCGTTTTTCATTTCTTTTCTAAGGTATGCAAATAGCGTCTTAAAACAAGCCATTCTAATTGGTATAATTTGTGGTGCTTTTGCAGTAGATTTTATGAAAGTGCAAGTGTCTCCAAGTTTACGACCTATGAAATTCAATAGGAATAAACTCGCTTCTTGGACTAAATCGTAAGCATCTGAATAACAGTCTAACTCGCTGTGATGACAAATGTCTTTTTGTAATTGCTTGTGCAATTTTTCTACTAATTTTGCATTACCATAAGCAAACTTTTCAAAGTTGCTTAAACTTGATAATGCAATGATTTTAGATAAATCTTCAAGGTTTTCT
The DNA here is from genome assembly GCA_963636895.1 of Oscillospiraceae bacterium. Classification (GTDB taxonomy): domain Bacteria; phylum Bacillota; class Clostridia; order Christensenellales; family UBA1242; genus UBA7862. Next base: position 3,835 of record CAVHMC010000075.1, read on the forward strand.
AAACTAACTTTTACATCATCATTTAATACTAAATTTTTTCTTTTTTCCATCTATATTTTTCTCCTTTATCCGCCTTTTGGCAAAGTCGTTGGAGCATAGTTTTTTTGAATTCCTCCTCTCTACCGAACCGGCGGAAATCTCACACGCATTTTTTGTTTCTTTTTGGATAACTTTTTACAAACGGAACGCCAATGAGAAACCACAACCCACAACCTATTTGCCTCAATTTATCTCAAAAATATTCCAAAAACTGCTACTAATCGTTTTTGAAATAAAGTTTTGTTGTTGCATATATTTTGCGTTTAGGTAGAGGTTGAAATTAAAAAGATAAGTCAAGGATAAAGAAAAAAATATTGTGATTAAAAACAAAAAAAACTAGGTAAATCTACCTAGTTCAAATCAGACAAAACAATTTTTTTTCCTTGACTTAGGGGAAAACTATACTACAAAAGACAAGACAAAAGCGAGTAAAGGAGATTTGCAAGAAACATTCTTTACATTGATTTTGGAATAACTAGAATATTACAAATATTGCTAGTTATGTATTTGAATAAATGTATTTTGAAGAAAATACAACTTTTTTCAAAAACAAAATTGTTTGTATTTGAAAATGAATAAAAACTGTTTTGATTAAATATTGAAAAACTTTTGTTTTAACACATAACAAAACAGGATTTTTATAACTACAACATAAAAAATTTGCCGAGTGATAAAAAATGGGGTTTTGCGATAAGCCCGCGCGCAAACCCCTTTTCACTCGGCAGTGTTTGTTCAAGAGAAATATATTTTTGTTTAATTGATTTTACAGTTTATATTATGTTTCATCTTATTTTGCTTTTATTGTTTATTTAGTGTTTAAATGTTTTTGCTAATATTAAACAAAATTTATTTAGCTGTTATTTTTCATTGTTTTTAGTCGTTTATTTTTACAACTTATCTATCAAATTTTTTAATTGTTTTTATGTTCGTGTGCTTGTCTTCGGTGGAGCGAAGCGACACCGACTTGTATCAAGACAAGCACACGTTTAAATGCCA
>CAVHMC010000076.1:0-4859 GCA_963636895.1 Oscillospiraceae bacterium
ATATATATTATATAATATATGTGGCTAAAATTTTTATTTTTTTGAGTTGAAATTTGACTTGCTTTTTGCAGTAAAAAAAATAAACAAAAAGATAAAATTTTTTATTTAAAGCAAGACAATTTTTTTTGATTTTGCGGTCTAAAAATAAGGTTTATTTTAGATTAAAATATATTATTAAAAAAGGAAATGTTATGACAGAAGATACCAATTTAACAGAAGAAATAGAAGAACTTACAAAAACTACCAAGTACACCGAAGAGGATATTCAGGTGCTTGATGGCCTTGAACCTGTGAGAAAACGCCCAGGTATGTACATTGGGTCAACTGACGAGCGTGGGTTGCATCACCTTGTTATTGAGATTGTAGACAACAGCATAGACGAGGCTATTGCTGGGCATTGTGACAAGATAAATGTCGTGATTTATGAAGATGGCTCTATTTCTGTCAGCGACAACGGTCGTGGTATTCCAACCGGTATTCACAAAACGGAGCATAAGAGTGCTGTTGAAGTTGTTTTGACAAAACTTCATGCTGGTGGCAAGTTTGGCGGTAGTGGATACAAGATTTCGGGCGGATTGCATGGCGTTGGTCTTAGTTGCGTTAATGCTTTGTCCGAATACCTTAAAGTTGACGTATTTCAAAATGGTAATCACTACGTGCAAGAGTACAAAAGGGGTATCCCGTTGTATCCTTTAAAGATTGATGGCGACACCCTATCTCGTGGGACAACCATTACTTTTAGACCAGATGACCAAATTTTTGAGACAACTGAGTTTAATTATGACAATTTGAAAGCTCGTTTTAGAGAAATTGCTTTTCTTAATAAAGGTTTGACAATTACTTTGAAAGATGAACGTAATGGAAAGGAAAGGAATGACACCTTTTATTATAAAGGTGGAATAGTCGAGTTTGTGGAATTTTTAAATCATGGTAGGCAAACCTTTTTTCCAGAACCTTTTTATGTTAATTCTATCAACAAAACTAGCGAAGTTGAAATCAGTTTTCAATACAACGACGGCTATAGCGAGACTATCAATGCGTACGCCAATAATATAAACACCGAAGAAGGTGGTACTCATTTGGTGGGCTTTAAAAACGCCTTAAGCAAGGTTATTATTGATTATGCTACAAAAAATAAGATTTTGAAACCAAACGAAAAGTTGAGTGGAGAAGATTGTCGTGAAGGTCTCACCGCCGTTATCTCTGTAAAACTTCAAGACCCACAATTTGAAGGTCAAACCAAGACAAAACTTGGCAATTCCTTTATGCGTGGGCTTGTGGAAAAGGTGGTGACAGAATCTTTTGGAGATTATCTAGAAGAACACCCTGACATTGCAAAACAACTTATTTTGAAGTCAATTACAGCCCAAAGAGCAAGAGAAGCGGCGAGAAACGCAAGAGAACTTACTCGTAGAAAAAGTGTACTGGAGAGCACTACTTTGCCGGGAAAACTTGCTGATTGCACTGATAAAGACCCTTCTAAGTGCGAAGTTTACATTGTTGAGGGAGAAAGTGCTGGCGGAACTGCAAAACAAGGCAGAGATAGACGTTTTCAAGCGATTTTGCCTTTAAGGGGAAAAATTTTGAATGTGGAAAAGACTCGTCTTGCACGTGTCCTTGAAAATGAAGAAATAAAGTCTATGATTACCGCTTTTGGGTGTGGAATAAACGAAGAATTTAACGAAAGCAAACTTAGATACAACAAGATTATTTGTATGACCGATGCTGATGTAGACGGAAGCCATATTAGAATATTGCTTTTGACCTTCTTTTATAGGTATATGCGACCTTTGATAGAAAATGGGCATGTTTTTGCCGCTCAACCACCTTTATACAAAGTCACACGTGGGAAAGATGTGGCATATTTCTATAGCGATGACGAGTTAAACGACGACCTTGAACGTCTTGGTAATAAAAACGTGACAATTCAACGTTACAAAGGTCTTGGCGAAATGACAAAAGACCAACTTTGGGAGACAACTATGAGCCCAGAGCACCGCACTCTTGTCAAATTTACGCTAGATGATGCAGTCGAAGCTGACCACATTTTTAATACGCTTATGGGCGACAATCCAGAACTTAGACGTAAGTTTATTGAAGAGAATGCAACACTTGTAAAAGACCTTGATATTTAAAAATTTTTGTAATTTTTAAAAACAATTTTTGAATTTAGAATTAAAAAGGAAGAAAAATGAGTATAGACGAAAATAAGGATAAAAGAGAAGATTTTGTTGACAATACAAAGTATGTAATGGTGCATTTAAACGAAGAAATGAAAAAATCGTTTATTTCTTACGCAATGGCGGTCAACGTCTCACGTGCTATTCCAGACGTGAGAGATGGGTTGAAACCCGTACATCGCCGTATTTTGTATGATATGGGCGAAATTGGACTTACAAACGACAAACCATACAAAAAATGTGCACGTATTGTCGGTGACGTTTTAGGTAAATTCCACCCACATGGCGACTCGTCGGTTTACGATGCACTTGTTAGGCTTGCACAAGACTTTTCTATCAACGAGCCACTTGTGGAAGGACAAGGCAACTTTGGTAGTATAGATGGTGACCCACCAGCAGCATATAGGTACACTGAAGCTAGACTATCTAAAATCGCTAGCGAAATGTTGCGTGATATAGATAAGGAGACGGTGGACTTTTATCCAAACTTTGACGGTACAACGCAACAACCTGTTGTTTTACCTTCTCGTTTTCCAAACCTTCTTGTCAATGGTTCTGACGGTATCGCAGTTGGTATGGCAACCAATATTCCGCCACACAATTTGGGTGAAGTTATCGACGGTGTTATTGCTCTTATCAACAACCCAGCAATTGACATTGATGAACTTATAAAATACATTCCAGCGCCAGACTTCCCTACTCGTGGGCTTTTGCTTGGAAGAAATGGGGCAAGGACGGCTTACAAGACAGGACGTGGCTCCATCATTTTGCGTGCTAGATGCGAAATTGAAGAGACGGACAAGCGTAGTAGAATTGTTATAACCGAACTCCCTTATCAAGTTAATAAAGCAAAACTTATTGAGCAAATAGCAGACCTTGTAAAAGATAAAAAAATTGAAGGCATAAGTGATATAAAGGAAGAATCGGATAGACATGGTATGCGTATTGTTGTGGACGTAAAACGTGATGCAAATGCACAAGTGGTGTTAAACCTTTTGTACAAGCATACCCCACTTCAAACTTCTTTTGGTATAATTTTCTTGGCACTTGTCAATGGCGAGCCAAAGATTTTGAACCTAAAAGAAATGCTTTACTATTATCTTGAGCATCAAAAAGACGTTGTTGTCCGTCGTACAAAATATGACCTTGAAAAAGCACTTGAAAAAGAACATATTTTGGAAGGTCTCGTTATTGCTCTTAACAATGTAGATGAAGTTATAAAAATTATCAAAGGTAGCCAAGATAAGAACGACGCAAATGTAAAGCTTTGCGAAAGATTTGGGTTGAGCGAAAGACAAGCTAATGCAATTTTGGAGATGAGATTGCAACGACTCACCAGTCTTGAAGTGTATAAAATAGAAGAAGATTTGCGTGAAGTTAAGGCTTTAATAGAAGATTTGAGAGCAATACTCGGTTCTGACCAACGAGTTTTGGACATAATTAAGGGCGAATTATTTGAGATAAAACAAAAGTATGCAACGGAGAGAAGAACGGAGATAACTATCGACTACAACGACCTTGACATAGAAGATTTTATAGAGAAAGAAGATATTGTTGTGTCCTTAACTCATACGGGCTATATCAAGCGTCAACCAGTGAGCGAGTACAAGTCGCAACGTCGTGGCGGAGTGGGAGTATCGGGGCATAAGACAAAAGAGGACGATTTTGTTGAGAAAATGTTTGTTTGCAACACTCACGACAACTTGCTTTTCTTCACCAATATGGGTAGGGTTTATACAAAGAAAGCATATATGTTGCCAGAAGCACAAAAGAATACAAAAGGCCGTGCTATGATAAACCTTCTTCAAATTGCGTCGGGCGAACTTGTGACTGAGATTATCAAACTTGACGACAATGCAACAGGCAATCTTGTGATGGCTACAAAGAATGGGCTTATCAAAAAAACAACTATAGACGAATATAGACGTATCAACAAAAATGGAAAGATTGCTATAAAACTTCTTGACAACGACAAGCTTATTTCGGTGCAAGTAACAAGTGGCAAGGACGAGATTTTGATAGGAACGCACGAAGGGAAATGTGTCCGTTTTAGCGAGCAAGGTATTCGTAGACTTGGTAGAAATTCGCAAGGTGTAAAGAGTATAACTTTAAACAAAGAAGATTATGTCGTCGACATGTCCATTATTGATAAGGATAGCGAGATTTTGACAATATCAGAAAATGGTTATGGTAAGCGTAGCGCAGTAGACGAATTTAGGCTTCAATCTCGTGGCGGAAAAGGTATAAAGGCGGGTGTTTTCAACGAAAAAACGGGCAAACTTGTCAACTTAAAACAAGTTAAACAAGACCAAGATTTGATTTTGATTTCGGACAACGGGACAATTATTAGACTTGAAGTTTCACAAATAAGTAGCCTTGGACGGAACACGCAAGGTGTAAAAATTATGCGTTTGAAAGATAAAAATTACAAAGTAGTGTGTGCATCGGTGGCCGAACACCAAGAGGAAACTGAAGACGAGTGTGAGGAAAATGTCTCACATGTAGATGCTGACAATGCAGTAAGCGAAAATTTAATGGAAAGCGATACTGTCGCGACCGACGAATTGACTGTTGAGGCAGAGGAACAACCTAGCCAAGAATAATCTTTTAGAAAAAAATAAACATTGCACAAAGTAAATATTGTGAGTTTAAAAAACTTGTGATATATAAACCTTGCAA
>CAVHMC010000077.1:0-4714 GCA_963636895.1 Oscillospiraceae bacterium
CATTTATATAGTAGATAAATGAGTACTTTTGCAGACCTAAAATAGGTCTTTTTTATTGATTAAAATATATTAAATTTGTTTTACGGATAAAGGTAAAAGTTTAGACTTTTTTAATTAAAGAATATCCTTTTTTATAAATAAAGGTCAAAATCGTGTCTTTTTTAATCAAAAAAATTGATTTTTTTACAAAAATTTTTATGCTTTTTGTATAAAAATTTTACTTTTTTCGTTATAAATCTTAATTTTTTTGTTGTATTTTATTGTTTACTTTTCGCTGTCAATTTTCAAGACTATTTTTTCCAAATCTTTGGCGCAAGATTCGGCAAGGGTGGCGTTTTTGCTTTCCACCATAATTCTTATCTTTGGTTCGGTCCCAGAGACTCTAACCATAATTCTCGAGTCATTTCCTAAAAGTTTTTGGTTGTGTTCGATGGCATTATTTAGTATGGCCGAGTTGATAATCTTCACCTTATCCGTCACAACACAGTTAATGTTGACTTGTGGATACAAATTTGCAAAGGCAAGTTCGCTAATTTTTTTATTTTTCACCTTCATCATCTCCGCGAGTTTGATGCCAGCCAATATTCCGTCTCCTGTTGTGGCATAATCTCTAAAAATTATATGCCCAGATTTTTCTCCGCCAAGATTTAGATTTTCTTCTTCCATTTTTGCGATAACATATTTGTCGCCGATATCAGTCCTTATCAGTTTAATGCCCAAACTCTCCAAGTCCTTTTCTAGCCCCATATTTGTGTGCCTAGTCCCCACGACAGTGTCTTTGTTTAGCCTGCCCAACTCTTTAAAATATTTGGCGAGCATAAATATGATGACGTCTCCGTCTAAAATGTTGCCCTTTTCGTCACATGCGATAATTCTATCCGCATCGCCATCAAAAGCAAAGCCGATATCCGCCTTGTATTTTTTTACCATTGTGCACATTTTTTCTGGATACAAAGACCCACACTTGTTGTTTATGTTGATGCCATCGTCGTGACAATTTATAGCAATGACTTTTGCCCCTAAATCGCGAAAAACACTTGGTGCTATTTTATACGAAGCACCATTGCTCCCGTCAACAACAAGGGTTAGCCCTTTCAAATCAACTCCGCAACAAGACTTTAGATATTCTTCATATTTTTTGCATAGATTTGGCATATATTTGTGGGAGCCGATATTTGGGAAGTCGTTGTTGACTTCGTGAATAAACTTCCTTTCCAACTCTTCTTCCTTTTTGTCGCCCAATTTTATGCCGTTTTCGTTGAAAATCTTTATCCCGTTGTAGTTTGCTGGGTTGTGTGAGGCACTGACGACCGCTCCATAATCAAAACCGAGAGTGGACGTAATGTAAGCAATGCCCGGAGTGGTGCAAACACCCATGTCTACAACGTCAGCCCCAGCAGACATTGCCCCGACAGAAAAAGCGTCGCTCAAAAATTCTCTTGTTATTCTCGTGTCTCCACCAATCAAAATTTTTGCCTTGTGTTTTTCCTGCGCAACGGCATTGCCACATTTAAAGGCAAGGTCTTGCGTCAAAAAATTGTTTACGACACCCCTTATGCCATCTGTCCCAAAAAATACGCCCATTATTTGTCTCCCTTTATGTAAAGTTTGGCATAATCAGCCTTTACTGTTTCTCTAACTCTCCCAATAACGAAATCAAAATTGTTTGTATTTTTAGTTATCGTTGTTCCAGCACAAATAAAGGAATTGTTTGCGATATTGATAGGGGCAATAACATTGACGTTACTCCCCACAAAGACATTGTCCCCGACAACACTTTTAAATTTTTCTTTTCCATTATAGTTGACAAAAATAGCCCCGCAACCAATGTTGCAATTCTTGCCGATGATGGCGTCGCCTATGTAACTCAAGTGGCTGGCTTTAGTGCCTTCAAAAATTATACTATTCTTAACTTCAACAAAGTTGCCTATTTTGCAGTTGTTCCTTATTTCTGCTTTTGGTCTCAATCTTGAATATGGCCCAATGTGACAATTGTCAAATACAACAGCTTCTTCGATATAACTAAAAGTTATGGAGTTGTCTTTTCCAATAATACTATCTTTGATGTAATTGTTTGGCCCCAAGACAGTATTGTCCCCAATCACCGTATTGCCGAGAATTATGTTGCCCGGCCCAATGTGTACATTTTTGCCAAATTTTACACTTTTATCTATAGTTACTGTTCCTTTTTTTTCAATTATTGGTTTGTTTTTTCTATGCATTTTCTTTCTCCCTTAAAAATTTGTTTTTTGTGACCACTTTTTAAAAATTTTTGCCATAAAAATATCATTTTCTGGGTGCAAAAATCAAAAATATTCCTGCAATTTTTCTAAAAAACGCCAATAAATTTTGATTATAATCAAAGATAAATGTATATTTTTATCAAAAATAATCGCAAGTGGTGCTGTTGGATAAAGAACTAAATACCGCTATTTTACAAGACTTTTAGCCAATTTATCCAATAAGATAATATAATATAGCACATATTAAATTATTTTTCAATGGTTTTCTAAAATAATACATATTTTTTAAAATTTTGCTATCACTTTTTTATTTTTTAGGGCTATTTTTTAATTTTTTCAAGAATACTGCTTTTTATTTTTATTTTAAAAAGACATAAAAAGGTTGCATGAGTGGTGCTTATATTTTTAACATTGACTTATTGACACAATAATTGTACAATATATTATACAAAAGAGGTGCTCAAATGAGTGACAAAATAAAAATCAAACTTAATAAAAAAGACGAGAAAAAGAACGTTAAAGACACTGCACTTTTAAAGGCTGTTTTTCTTGTTAGATATAAGGACAAATTCGACGAGTTTGGTTTCGCAAAGAATTTTGTGTATCAAATAATAGACAACGACCCGGAAGGTGAGGATATTATTGCGCTTGTCGACAAAAGCAGTACAAAAGACGAATTTGTCAAAAATACACAAGAGTTTTTAAAATCTCAACGTCACCATACTTATTCGCAAACCTTGCTTTTGGGAAATTTGACAGGGCAATATGACCTACATTACAGTCGTGCCCAAAATCTTAAAAATCTCAACATTGATGCTTTTTCAAAAGAAAATGTAGACTTGTTGCAGGACCTAAAGGAACATTTTGTAGAATATATTTTGAAGGATAACAAACGAAAAAATGCTTTTGCGGAACAAAAAGAGAAGTCTTTTGCTAATTTAAAAATAACCTATAAAAATTTTGTAATAGATATTAGGGAAAAAGACTTGCTCGACTTTTTTGACTTGGTTTTAATAAACAAGCAATGGTCCACAGAGATAAGCGGTAATGTGGAAAAGTATAAATATCTTATAGATTATGTAATTTCGACTGTGGGGACATATTCTAGAGAAGATATAAAAAATAATTTTGACTTTATCTTATACGACTTGGATAATGCAAAGGGTAATAGTCTGGACAAAAGGCGAGAGCGATATATGTCGTTAAAAGGCTTGTCCGAAAGTCAAATAAAGAAAATTGACCAAGTTGGCATCTTGAAACAACGCTTGAAAGATATGGACAACTATCAAGCGACTGCTTTAGAAGCAAGGCTAGACGATATTGATGGCAATTTTAAAGACAACATTAAGGAACTAGAAGATATCTATTTGGACTACGAACTTTTGTATAGGCAGGAGTTGGTTGACAATTTGTTCGTTCCAAAAAAAGACCTTACAATAGTCACAAACTACAAAGATATAAAACCTCAACTTATTCACCAATTTCTGAGAAATGTGGATAAGTTTAAAGAAAAAGAGTACAATAGGGTTAAAGAAAAAATTATCGCGGAAAGGCTAATAAAGCAACAACCAAGCGAGCTTACGCAAGAAGAGTGTTTACGTGTAGAAGCCCTAAAAAAGCAGGTTGATGCAAATGTAGATAGGTACAAAGTAAATTATTCAATAACCGATGCCGGTGGGGTGTACTCCGACTCAATAGGACTTGAATATTATCAATCTGACACTTCCAACCAAATCTCTGCCCAACTTTTTAAAAATGATGACTTTAAGAAATTCAAAACGGGAATTAGGGGAATCGGTTTCAATAACGAAACTTTGTCGCCCGAGGCAATTGCAATGTCTTCTGGTAGTTACAAAACGACAAACAAAAGTCTCAATCGTTTGGAATATGACGAAACTCGCGAACTTGAAGAAATGAGTGCCCCTATTCAAGATTTGAAACTTGCAAGCATGTCCGAAGTGGTCTTGCAAAGAAGGGGAATAGATTTCGATACAAAAGCAAGTTACATTTTTGCTGTGATAGATAGTTCTAATGAAAAAGAAACTAAAAATATTATGGAAGAAATTAAGGCTGTTCAAGAAAAAGAAAATTTGAAAGTTGTGGTTTATGACAAATATAAAATCGAACAAAGCCTAAAGGAACAAAATTTTGAAGAACAAAGTTCAAAAGAACAAAGCCTAACAGATTAAAGTGTAAAATTTTGAAGACTAGTAAATTAAAAATTCAAGTTTAGTAAATTAAGAATTTAAGTTTAATAAATTAAAAATCTGAAACTAATAAATTAAAGATTTAAAACTAACCTGCCCTTTCAAGTGATGGTAAAAATAGGTTATAAAAAAATAACTACATATAAAATAGGTTATAAAAATTAGCCCAATATAAAGTTAATTATAAAAATTTTATTTATAAAAAATACTCCCCCTTACAAGGGGGAACGTCAACAAAACATAGGGCTCCCAAAAGTAGCAATG
>CAVHMC010000078.1:0-4693 GCA_963636895.1 Oscillospiraceae bacterium
CTATTTTTTTTTTTTTTTTAATTATATTTTTAAAATGATATACAACTTATGATTTCATATAAACATTTTTAAAGAAAATTTTTGTTATTTATGTAATCTCATAAAAATTTTTTTGCACGAAAAATCTTTACCTAAATTTAGATTTAAAGATTGAATAGTCGCCTTCAATTGTTCTATTTTTTCGTTTGCTTTCATATTTTTTATGCTTTCGTTCTCTTCATATTCGATAAATATCCCCAAATCTTTCACGACTTGAACGGCAAAACAAACGTCTTTCTTTTGATAAACAAAAGTATTGTTTTCTATCTTACAATAATTGTTGAGTTTTGAATTTTTAAAAATATTTAAGGTTGTCTTTAAAGAGTCCACTTTTGTAGTAAACTTTTCTTCACTGACAACATTGCCTAAACTATCCAAGTTTTTCTTTTTGTAGCAGATTTGCACTTCTTCGCTAAAAGACAAAATTTGTCGCACCAAAAAGGAGTTGTCCATCAAGTCAACATATTTTAATCTTTTTACGTTGTTTATTTTTGAAAAATACCAATCGTTTATTTGGAAATTTTCTACCCTTGCAAAGCCTTGCTCTTTCAAAATTTTATCTATTTCTTCAAAAGAGTTGAAAACCTGAACTGTTATCTCCGTCTCTTTCATATTTTCTCCACACTTTCATAAAAAGAATAACAAAAGTTTGACAAAAAATCAATTTAAGACAAACAAAAAGATTGTTAAATAATATTTTTCAATTTTCTATGCATTTTTGAAAATATTAAATTTGCTATTTCCTTTAATTAGAAAATTACTTATAGAAGGCTTTGCCTATACCTTCGTCTTTACAATTAAAAATTGACTAAAATACAAAATTTTATTATACTAACAAAAAAAAAGGACAAAAGAAAATGAAGAAAATTGATGTCTCTATAATTTTCCCGATGTTTAATGAAGAAGACAATATTTTGAGTGCATATGATAGAGTAGTAAACATAATGTCTACAACAAATTATGTTTACGAAATAATTTTTGTCAATGATGGGAGTGTCGACAAGTCGGAGACAATTGCAAGAGAACTTTGCTTACAAAACAAAAATATTCGACTTATCAACCTATCACGCAATTTTGGGCAAGAGCAAGCCTTGCTCGCAGGACATAAACTTGCTCGCGGGAGATGCGTCATAAGCCTTGACATTGACTGTCAAGAGCCACCCGAGATTATCCCCGAAATGTTGAAAAATTGGGAAGAAGGTTATAAAATCGTAAACATAAAAAGAAGAAGTCGCAAAGAAGGCTTTTTCAAAAAATTTACCGCCAAATGTTACTTTAAAGTTATGGAAAAATTTGGTGTAAAAAATATGAGCGATATCGCATGCTTTTTCTTGCTTGATAGGGTCGTGGTCGACCAAATCAACAACTTAGATGAAAGTGGGGGTGCGTTTAAGTCCACCATATTTTGGGCGGGATACAAGACAAAAACGTTGTATGTTGATAGAGTAGAAAGGGAAAAGGGAAAAACAAGTTATACCTTAGAAAAATTGTTTAAATCAGCCTCTTTATCTATGACAAATTCTACCACAAAACCGCTTTATTTAGGTTTTTATGCGGGGGTGGGGCTAGGCTGTACAACCTTGATTTTGTGCATACTTTTTCTTATCCTTGCTATTTGCAAAGCACTTTCGCCCTTTTTGTGGCTGATTCCAATTATGACAATGCTTGCCTCAATATTGTCCTTTATTTTGGGTGTGCAAGGAATATATCTTTCCCAAACTTTTGTTGAGTCTAGGCGAAGACCACCTTATATAATAGAAAGCACTATTAATTTTGACAATAAATAGTACAATTTTGACAATAAATAGTACAATTGTTTTAAAGTTTGTAAATTTTTTATCGAAATTTTTAAATTGGTTAAAAAACTAAAAAATAAAGTTTCAATAATCAATTAATAAAATTAAGAGAAATTTATAAAAAAATAAAAAGCATCAGTAAAAATGGAACACAAAAAAACTTTATAATGACAATTAAATTTGTTTATAAAATTTTTTTGATAAAAGGAAATTAGTATGAAGAATTTTTTTAGCAAAGCAAAACCCTATCTTATATTAAATGCAATAATACTCGCAATTTTTACAATATTCTATGCTGTTTTTGGGGTTTTCCCTTTTGGCAGTGGCACATTGGCACACTATGACGAGTTGTCTCAAGTAATTCCTATGAGTTCTTACGTTTTTAATTTTTTAGAAGGAAAATTTCCATTGTTTTTTTCTACCGTCAATGGTCTTGGTAGCAACACCTTTGGGACGCTAGCCTACTTTATATTTAGTCCCTTCAATTTTATATTGCTTCTCTTTGGAAGGTCAGGTATGATATATGGCTTTAACCTTTTATTTGTAATCAAACTTATGTTGGTTGCAAGCGTGTCTATGTGGTTTGCAAAAAAGCACTTTAAAGATTTTGACCTTCTAAGACTTCTTATTGTTTCACTTTCCTACGCTTTTTGTGGTTTTATGTTTATGATGTTTACATTCTTTTCGTTTGTAGATTACCTTATCGCAATGCCACTACTTGTAGAAAGTTTTATCTATTTAAAGGAAAAGAAAAAGATATTGCCACTCACACTCGTGCTTGCCTTTATGATGATAAATTGTTTTGGCGTGGGTTGTTTTGTTATGCTTTATCTCTTTGTAATTTTTAGCGCATATGTTTATATTTGTATTGAAAAAGGCGAAAGAAAGGTGATAGTCGTAAAGACCATATGTGCCTTGCTATGTGCAATAGGACTTGCGATGCCCCTACTATTGCCGTCTTTTGTGTCGTTTTTGAATGCCTCAAGGAATAGCGGTCTATCAAATTTTATCTCCATCAACGAAAAAGCCCTTCCTAGCAAACTTGCTGTAGAGATAACGGAGTTTTTCCCGTTTATTTTTTCAATTATATATCTTCTCAAATGTGATAAAAAAGATAAATTCAACAACTTTTTGCTTGTATGCGAAATCTTGACTTTTATTCTTATAGTTTTTGATTTGTCTTTAAAAGCCTTCAATATGGGGTCAATACTTGGCTATTATTCCCGCTTTGGCTTTGTGAGTGCATTTCTTACCTTTATTCTTACCTGCAAATCTCTTGACACCTATTTTAAATTTGACGAAAAAGGTCCAAAATTTTCAATGTTGTATATAGGCGTTGGGATACTTTGCCTTGTGTATATCTTTACTTGCATAATTTTCTTTGGAGCGGTCACAGACACCCTTGCTTCGCAAGTTTGCTTTTGGCCAATTTTGGCATTTCTTGTTTTGGAAAGTTTAATTCTTGCAATTCCATTTTTCATTTCTTATAGTTATAAAAAAGAGATAAAAGGGGGCTTTATCGTTATTACTTTTGTAATTATTTTATGCTCCATTTGTGGCAGTTGTCTCAACTATTTTCCTGGCGGAGTAGTAGATACAAAAGGTCATGGTACTATGGCAAGTTTTTCAAAGTACATAGACTCGCATGATAGGGTGAAAATTCGCGACACAGGCTATCTCTCAATGGGGGTGGGCAATGCGGGGTTTTCGTCCTGCAACATATTTTCTTCGCTTGCCGAAAAAGAAGGAATAGACTCTTTAAAAGATATCGGCTACACTACAAATATCAACAACGCTTCGACCTACTCGGGGACTCTTCTTAGCGACATGGTCGTTGGGACAAAATATTACATTTATCCATACGAGCGAGAAGAAAGTTATCTAAAACTAATTGCAAGCGAAAACGGCTATTATCTTTATCAAAATCTACTTTATACAAACGCCATTCTTACACTAAAAAAAGAAATTGAGTTCACAAACGACCCAATAAAAAATCAACAACTTATTTTTGAAGCTTTTGGTGGAACAGGGACGATTCTAAGAGAAGTCAAGCCCGACCTTACCTACACCGATTGCGAATTGGTCGACGGAAAAGTTGTCGCCACTTCGAAGACAAACATTGGGACAATTACGATTAATTATGATAATTTAGACGGAAAACTTCTTTATGCCTATTATAAAAAAACAGATAAAATTCGACATTTGGAAGTTGATAGTTGCGAATTAGGCAATAAAATGTTGCTCGAAATGAATAGAAAAGATGGCAAGATGTCTATAGAGATTTATGAAAGTTTAGATATCGACACTCTTAAATTTTACCTTTTAGACCTTTCAAAAATTGGCAGTATTTTTTCAAATAATTCCAATTTTAGACAAGAATACAACAAGTTCTTGGGCAATATTCACTTGTCAGGAAACTCAACCGTTGTTCTTCCCTATGCAAATTTAAAAGGATATTCCGTTAAAGTAAACGGGAACGACGTTGATTTTTCCAACAAATTTTCTCAATTTATGACCCTTGATTTAAAGGCGGGCGAAAATATAATTGAAATAACTTTCAACAACCCAATATATAAATATATTCTTATAGGACTTTTGGTCGCAGGGGTGCTAGTGACGATTGGAATTGTTTTTAATAAAATTGCGTCAAAAATATCTGCCAAATTGGTTGACATATTGCTATTCTCTTTAGCGATAATTATAACGCTTGGCTTTATCATTGTCCCCTGCGGAGCCAATTTTTATGCACTTATAAAACACCTATTTTTATAGTCCGCATAATTTAAATCTTTTTGTGTAAAAAGTCCAATTTTAATAATAAATTAGGTCTTTTTAAAAATACAAAAATACAGTAATAC
>CAVHMC010000079.1:0-4605 GCA_963636895.1 Oscillospiraceae bacterium
GATATTTTCTAGTGTGGACTATAAGCCGAGTTCTGTATCAAAGTGGTCATCTATCTAGGCGTATCGTTGCCGATATGCTCAAGCGATACTTTTAAAGGAGCTAGCAGGACTACGCATAACGCCCCCTTTTAATCTTGCTTCGGGTGGGGTTTACATGGCACAAATTGTCACCAATTTGTCGGTGGGCTCTTGCCCCGCCTTTCCACCTTTTACGACTTTTTGTTGCTCCCTCAAGCTCATGCACAGCACTATCAAGGGCAAAATGTAAACATTTTCAGCAAACAAAATTGTATGTCGTAGTTTATTTCTGTTGCACTATCCTTAGAGTCGCCTCCACTGAGAGTTACTCAGCACCCTAGTCCCATGAAGCTCGGACTTTCCTCAAACCAAACACCACATTTAGCTTGCGACCACCTGTCCACCTAGGTTTAGTTATTATACTTATTTTGTTGATTTTGTCAAGAAACTTTCCAAAACAAATTAATATCGGCAACTCATTTTTATTCGTTATACTACTATTTACATTTTTTTTAATTTTTTCAAGTTTATTTGCTATATTTTCTTAACTTTTCAAAATCGGCAACTTGTTGTATAGTTTTACACTTATCAAAAATAGAGACAAACTTTTTTTATCTTTTAAAATTTGTTTTCTATTTTTTCTTGACTTTTCAAAAATTCTTGTAGAAAAGATTTGGAAAACCATTAGTCTATACCTATGCACAAGCACGCAAACTTAACTTTTAATATCGTTCTACAAAATCTTTTTTATATTAAGGCTAATTTTCAAAAAAACGTTTACACTTCGACAACAATAGGCACAATCATAGGGCGTCTCTTGGTATGCTTTGAGAAGTACGAAAGTGCAACCTTTTTGACATAGGCTTCAATTTCCTTATTATCATCAAAGGACTTCAAGTCGACATTGCCGAGTTGTTCTACAATAAAATCTTGCGACCCCGACAAAATTGTACCAATTTCGTCCCTATAAATAAAGCCACGTGAGTAAATTCTTGGTTTTGCAACAAGTTGCTTGGAATTTGCATCAATTTTGACGACGACGACACACATTCCCTCTTTTGCAAGATAAAGCCTATCCCTAATAACATCGCTATCCTTGTCGCCACGTCCCGTTCCGTCAATAAGCACGTCACCCGCAGGCACTTGACCCGCCACTTTTATGAAATCTTTTGCGACTTCCACTTGCATGCCAAGTTCTGGGATAATAATGTTTCTTTCTGGCATACCCATCTCTTTTGCCAAAAGTTGTTGATTTTTAAGGTGTCTATATTCCCCATGCACAGGGATAAAAAAAGTAGGTCTTACAAGCGACAAAATAATTTTAAGTTCTTCCTTGTAAGCATGCCCCGACGCATGCACTTCGGCAATTTCGTTGTAAATAATTTTGCAATTTTTTCTATAAAGTTGGTTAATCAAATTGTTGATTTGCTTTTCATTGCCAGGAATTGGAGAAGACGACAAGATAACAACGTCGTTGTCCCCAAGTTTAACCTTTGGATAGTCGTCAAGAGCCATTCGATTGAGAGCGCTCATAACTTCCCCTTGTGAACCAGTGGACACGATAATAATCTCATTGTCCGCATACTTGTCGATTTTATCAATATCAACAATAAGGTCTCTATCGCAATGAAGTTCGCCAATTTTCATAGCCATATCTGTCACGTTACGCATACTTCTACCCGTAAATGTTATCTTTCTATTGAATTCCTTTGCATAATCGGCAATTTGTTGCAACCTATGAATGTTGGAAGCAAACGTTGCGATAATAATTCTTTGGTCGCGATAACTTGTAATAAGTTGCTTGAAAGTCTTGCCAACGACCGACTCGCTAAGGGAAAAGCCTTGCCTTTCCACATTTGTGCTATCACTCATAAGGAGCAAAACGCCCTTTTTGCCAAGTTCGGCAATACGCTTTAAATCACAATAATCGTTGCCTATTGGAGTGGCGTCGATTTTGAAGTCGCCCGTATGAAAAATCGTGCCGACGGGAGTCGTTATCGCAAGGCCAAAAGCACCCGGAATAGAGTGTGTCATGGACACAAACTCCACCTTAAACTTCCCCGCACTTACGGTTGCACCCGGTTTGACACATTTAAGCACAGTGCCCTCAAGTTCCTTTGCTTCGGCAAGTTTGCCTTCTATGAGCCCTAGAGACACTGCCGAGCCATAAATTGGTGCTTTGACGGTTTTCAAGGCATACCAAAGTCCGCCGATATGGTCTTCATGACCATGAGTGATAAAAATAGCACGAAGTTTTTTCTTGTTGGCTTCCAAGTACGTAAGGTCTTGCACGACGGAGTCTATCCCAGGAGCCGTTTCGTCAGCAAACGATTGACCTGCGTCTATCATAATCATATCTTCGCCATATTCAAGCAAAGTCATATTTTTGCCGATTTCGCCAATTCCGCCAATAAAAGTGATACGCAAATTCGACTTACCAAGGTCAGGAATTTGTTTCTTTAAAGAAAGGTCTTTACCCGTTTTTTCAAGATTTGTGTTGCCCTTCAAAAGATTTTTTGCTTCAACAACTTGCTTCTTCTTTGTTGAATTTAAAGATGGTTCCTTTGTTTTGTCTATTTTTGTCGAAACTTTTTTTGTCTCCACTTTTTGAGACGTTTTTTTGATAGGAGACGCCTTTATAGGTGAAGTTTTCCCCTTTGTTTCCGTTGTAGATTGAGATTTTTTTTGTAAAACTTTAGTTTTGGATAAATCTTTTTGTTTTATATCCTTTTTTTGTGTAGTTTCACAAACGACGACCTTTTTGTCTTGTTTTGTCACCAAATCTTTCTTCTTTTTATTCGCAAAACGAGACTTGGCTGATTTGCCGTCACTCTCTAATCCCGCATTGTAGGTGGTGCGTTTGTTACTCTTTGCAGGCACCCAAAAATTATTTTTATTTTCTTCCATATTATTTCCTTTTATTTTTTATGTATTATATTTCCTATTGCAAATTGTGTTATGGGTGTCGCGGGAGACCTTTGAAATTTAAACAAACTGTTTAAATTTCCTTGCAATTTGCGACAAAGCAAATTGCAAGGGGTCGGCACTTCGTGCCGGCCAAAGGTCTCCCGCCCCCTTCAACACAAAAAAACTACAAAACAAATTTTTCATTTGTCCATTGTACAATTATCACAACAAAAAAATATCTTCGACTATAGGTAAAACACAAACAACTCAACCCCTAGTCGTGTTACTGCAACCAATTTTATCCACTTTAAAGGCACTTGTCAAGAAAAATTTTGACTAAATTATATATTTTGTCTCATCGACGCTAAGGGACTCTTCAAAAGTTTTTGGAGAAATAAACAAATCTGGGTACACATAAAAACGCATTCCTTGAGCGGAGAAAAAACTAACCATTTGAAAAATCACAAAAACAAAAGCGGTGAGTGGCAAAGATATTGTAAACGAAATCGTAAAAGTAAACACACCAAAAATAAGATTGAACACAAAAGCAAGCAAAACCAAGAGCAAACAATTCGAAAAAATATTGCCAAAACGTCGACCGACACATCTAAAATTTTGAATCAATGCTTCAAAAACGCCCATATCTAGTACAGAAATGGCTGGCATCCAACAAGAAAAAAGTGAATATTTGAAGGCAACAACGAGAAACAGCAAGGCTAGTAGCAAAATGTCAATAAAGACATAGAACACATTTCCAAAAGTTGCAAGTTTTATCATAAGATAAACGATGCTTGCCCCACAAAAATTGAAAATAAAGGTCACAAGTAGTCTTATTATGCTATACTCGGCACTTCTGCCAATAGTCTTGATAAAACGCCCCGTAAAGCCGTATTTTGTTTGGCTACTCATATATCCATACAAGACTTCACCCATTGGAAGTTGTGCCATATCAAGAGTAAAAGGAAATACGACAAACAACCAAATGCCCGCAAAAATGCAATTGGCAAACAAATTTTTTGTCGAAAGTATTGTCAAAGCGGTCTCCCCCACTTCTTGCAAAGTTTTTGCACTTGCACTTGGAGAAGAAAATAGCCCGTTGAAAGCTTCCGCAAAATCTTTTATCAAATTTGCTTCAATAAATTGAGTTATAATAGGATATAAAAGTGCCCCACACACGAAAAAAGTCAAAACAAAGCAAATGCAATAATAAACAAGCACTTTCCAAACATTGGAAAAATTGCTAAATAGTAGCCTAAAGGTGTTCCTAAAAATCATATTCAATTCCTTTTTGTTTTGTTGTGACAACGTCACAAAATATATTTATCTAATTAAAGCGACCACTTTAATAAATTTATCAATCACGTAAATTGTTGCCAAAAACAACTATATACAAAATTATTATATCAAAAAAATAAAAAAAATCAAGCAATATACACACAAAACGAAAATAAAGGCATATGATGTTTTTTATTGATGTTAGAGATAAGGGGGATAACCAATTTGTTTACTTTATTAGATTTAAAGGTAAATAAAAAAACCAACAGCAAGCATTACGCTCAACACACGAAGTGCATCATCTGTTGGTTTCTTATAAAGATTTTATGCAATTTTAATCAAAAAATCAAGGCTTTTTATGAAATTTTTACATAAAAGGAGAAAAAATGTCACTAACAATACAAA
>CAVHMC010000080.1:0-4440 GCA_963636895.1 Oscillospiraceae bacterium
ATGTTTACATGTTTTTTTCAAAAAATTTTTTACATATTTTTTTACTTTTAAATAACTCTTTTAAATAATTATTTTTCTCATTTTTATATAATTATTTATTTTTACGTAATTTTTAAAATATTTTTCAAGATTTTATTTCAAGATTTTATAGTGGCAAGTCTTTTTTCTTAAATTTCAAACTGCCCGCGATGTAGAAACCTACGCCTATTACAAGCAAAATTGCAAGTTTCCAAATAAACGTCAAGGTGCCGTTCAAAATCGACAACTCGTCGAAAAGTGAAATAATTGTGCAATAGTTGAAGAATTTAAGGGAGTCTATTCTTACGACGGTTGGCAAAACTTTTGAACCAAATAGTCCCAAAATTGTGGAAACCAAGAAAAACATATTTATTCCGCCACCAAATGCAAGCGAGTACTTGGACCTATTGAAGAAGCACGACGCAAAAAAGGATATTCCACTCATTGCAAATAGCACCATAAAGGCTCCAAGGTTGAGAAGTGCCAATTGCCCATAGGTTAAGGAAATGGTGGTGTTATTGAGCGTTGACAGACATATAAAACTCGTCACAGTTGTGCAAAGGCACATGGCAAAAATTGACACCACAAGGAAAATAGCTTGTGTAAACACCACTTGTTTTCTTTTTGTAGAGGTTGACAAAACATAAGCCATCGAGCCACTGTCCACTTGCCCTGCGACTAGGTTGTTTGCGACCATAATTATGTAAATTATAGGAAGAAGCAACCCCGCCATTTTGAAGTAAATAGACCCTGTGATGAGTGAGAACAAGTCCATCGTGCCAAGTTCTTCAAGCGAGTCGGACACTGATTTTGGAAGCGAAGACAAGAAACTTGTATTGTACTTTTCACTCACTTTTGCTTTTATTTTAATAATTTCTGCATCTTTTTGTTCTTTTGTCAACGAAGAAGCTAGTTGTGCTATCTCATAATCGCACCTTGCCTGGTATGTCACTATGCTATCTTTTGCTAAATCGCTGATATATGCTTCCCCACTTTCGCCTGTATAACGTGATACTTCTTCGCCTTTGCTATTGGTGTAGGTAAGTTTTGCATAATCTTCTTTTGAAATGGAATACTTTTCAAGTTCGGCAACAACCTTGTCTATATTGCTACTAGTCGTCATATTTTTTGAAATAAAGAAAGCCGAATAATCTCTTGCGTAGTTTTCTCTTGATACTCCACTCGCCTTCTTTTCAAAATATGTCGAATACTCTTTTACATTGTCGCCATTTATATCGCCTGTCAAAGGTCCAAGAAAGCAAAGTGCTTGTATCTCTTGCTTTTCAACAGAACCCTCGGCAATGCCTCTTTCGGTGCAAACTTGGTCGATATAACTAGACAATCTTGCCTTTCCAGCATTGAATTTATCTTCCTCTCTAGCCCCCTCAGCAGTAACACTCGCATATCCCTCGTCAAAATATGTCAACCCCGTATCCACCAAATCGTAATAGTTTATTGTCCTTGCTTCGATGCTCATATCCATTGCGTCTTGGACGATGGTGTTGGCAATTCCCGTCTTCATTTCGCCTACATTTCCGCCACCTGATATTCCCATAAGGCAACTAAGCATAATGCACACAGCAACGGTGATTATCGCCCACATTGTGCCATTGGCCTTACACGATTGTTTAAAAAGTGCTTTACTAAACATTTTCATTTTCTCCTTTTTTATTCTTAATTACGTCCAAAAAATACTTCTCTAAGGTGTATTTTACTTCGGACAAAAATTTTACATCATAACCTTTCAAAACTCTAAACAACTCGCTCACATCTTCGTTTGCTATTTCAATCGTCACTTGATGATATTCTATTTGGTCACGAATTATTTTGTATTTGTTTAAATTTTTAAATTTTTCGTAGTCTTCTACTTTGTTAAACTCAATTTTGTAGTCTTTTGTTGGACGGTTTTTAATGTCAGTCATCTTGACTTCGCCCACCAAATGTCCATCGCTTATAAACGCCACCCTATCGCAAGTGTCTTCCACTTCGCTCATCATGTGTGAAGACATAAGTATTGTTTTGCCCTTTTTATGTTCCTCTTTTATTATTTCAATAAAAGCGTCTCGCATAAGTGGGTCAAGACCTGTTGTTGGCTCGTCTAGAATAATAATCTCCGCATTATTCATAAGCGCTGCCACAAGAGCGGTCTTTTGCTTCATGCCCTTGCTCATTCTTTTCAAATTGGCACTTGGGTCGAGTTGCAATCTTTTTGTAAGAGTGTCTGCATAACTTATATCGTTAATCCCAAAAAACTCCGCTTGACTTTTAAGGAACGCTGTCCCCGTCGGCAAGTCTGGAAAACCTATTTCTCCCGGCACATAGCCCACCTTGCTTGCAATCTCGCTACTATGCTCCCAAGATGAAAGGCCATTTACAAAGCACTCTCCGCTTGTGGGCTTGATGTATCCAAGTAGACACCTTATGGTCGTAGTTTTGCCCGAACCATTTGTCCCTACAAACCCCACCATTTCGCCTTTGTTTATGACAAGATTTTCATTAAAAATGCCCTTTCCGTCGCCAAAATCTTTGGTCATGTTTTTGATAACTATTGGCTCCATTATATCCCCTTAAACTCCTTATCTTCCTTATAAAACTTCATAAAGAAATCTTGCAAAGTCTCTTTTACGTTGTCAAATTCCTTTATGTCGTAATTGCTTAATATTTCAATAACCTTATTAATGTCTTTATCGTCGGTCGAGATATATGCAACATTTTTTTCTTGTGCCAAAACTTTTACGATTTCACTATCTTTTTGCGACTCAACAAACTCCTTGCAACTCTTTTCCTTGTCAAAAATTACATTATAGAACTTTTGCGTTTTGTGCTTTAAGTCGTCAGCTACAAATTGCGACACGATTTTGCCGTCCTTTATTATTGCAATTCTATCGCAAGTCGAGTCAACCTCCGTAAAAATGTGGCTAGACAACAAAATTGTCTTTCCCCTTTCCTTTTCATTTTTTATAAAGTCAACAAACTTTTCCTGCATAACAATATCAAGTCCGCTTGTTGGCTCATCAAGAATAAGTACGTCGGGGTCACTCATAAAGGCGGTGACAATGGCAAGTTTCCTTTTAACTCCCAAACTCATACGCTTGGTCTCACACTTTAAATTCGTTTTGGAAAGTTTAAAATAGTCCAAAAGATAATCAAGACGCTCCTTGTTGTGTATCCCTTGCAAATTTTGCATCATTTGTATAAATTCTATGCCCGTAAGACCTTGTGGCAAAGCAATTTCACCGGGGATATACCCCACCTTTTTCAAAATCTCATAATATTTGTCAAAGGTTTCTTCCCCAAATATTTTTGTATTTCCACTTTGTGGTTTAGAAAAACCCATAAGATGCCTAATAGTCGTACTTTTGCCCGCACCGTTTGGTCCCAAGAAGCCAAAGACTTCCCCCTTTTCTACAGAGAAACTTACGTCAAAGACACCTCGGCCACTTCCATAATCTTTTGTTAAATGTTCTACTTCTATTACACTCACAATTTTCTCCTTTTATTTGTTTTTGTACAGTTGACTATTTTTACACATTGTGTTAAAATATCAGTAGTGATTTGGGGATAAAATATATTCATAAAATCACTTTTTGTATATTTTTAGCACAACTTTTATAGCATTTGCACTTGACTTTTACTATTATACATTTATTTTTTCAAAATGCTTATCCAACTTTTAACACATTTGTTCAAATTTAAACACATGTACAAAAAGTTGTATGTTTTGTAAATCAAAAATACAAAATTTTTAGTTGTCAAAGTCTACAAAAGAAATAAAATAATAAAAAAAGGAGAAACAAATGAGAAATACTTATAAAAATTCTATTAGAAGCAAAAGACTTATGAGAGAGGCAATGCTTACATTGCTAAAAACCAAGCCACTTAACGAAATCACCGTCACCGACATCGTGAGGGTTGCCGACCTTAATCGTGGGACCTTTTATAACCACTACAACACGACCATTGACATTATAGAAGAGATGAAAAACGAATTGATAGAAAAGTTGGCAGACGGACTAAAAACAGTCAAAAAGACCGACGATATTGTAGTCCTTATTGATGCAATAAACGAACATATCAAAATAAACGAAGAAGATTATCGCATCGTCGTCCAAACAATTCCAACGGCTTTCTTTGACAACATGAAATCTCAAATTTTCATCAAAATAACCGAAATCAATGCCAAAGCACCATCTTTTGGCTTATATTTTATCGTCAATGCCATCGCGGGGCTTTATTTGGACTATTTTAAAGGCATTTTGCCATATTCTTTTGATACAATGACAAACGAATGTAAGAACATTGTCGTTCAACTCGCAAAAAGTGCCGATGCCGAATAAATTGCAATTTTAATAAGTCGCATATATATTAATCGGTTGAATATCTTTATCGGTTGAATATCTTTATCGGTTGAATATCTTTATC
>CAVHMC010000081.1:0-4328 GCA_963636895.1 Oscillospiraceae bacterium
AATCAATATCTTGCAGTTTGACACAAAAAAATACACTTTAAAAAAGAGTTGCGTCATTCTCAATTAATTACAACAAAAATTGCTTAATACAATTTTACAACTAATTATTACATTATCAATTGAAGGGTCGTCAATTTTTCACATGAACAAACCTTATCTCGTGTTTTGATGTCATTAATACAAACTTAAAGAACGCGAAGGCTTGTTCGCAAGTAAACTCCAAGCCAAATACTTCCAATAACGAATAATCACAAATTTTGGTACTCACTCCGCTAATCAATTTTTTCGATACTAGCCCTGCTAATCAACCTTTTCGATACTAGCCCCACTAATCAACCTTTGATATTATATTTTGTATGCAAAAGTTTTTTTGCTTTTTCGCCACCGATTTCGCCAAGAAAGTCGTCGTACAATTTCCTTATTGCGGGGTTTTTATGTGCCTTTCTATCTCTTTTTTTTGCGTCACTTTTGTATAGGCCTTTTGCACGTTGCATCGCAATATTTTCGTTCTCTTTTTGCGTTTTAAAGTACCTTGGCATGCCGGTGCCATTGGAGCACCCACCACTGCAAGCCATGACTTCCACAAAATCATACTGCTTTTTGCCTGTCTTTATATCGTCCAAAAGAATTTTTGCATTGGCAAGCCCGCTTGCTACCGCCACTCGCACCTGTTTGTCTCCCACGTCAAGGGTTGCTTCCCTTATTCCGCCCAACCCCCTAACCAAGAGATATTCTACCTTTTTAAATTTCTTTTCGCCCAGTTTGTCGGACAAAGTACGGAGACTTGCTTCCATAACACCACCTGTCGTCCCAAAAATTACTCCCGAACCAGAAGAAACACCAAAAAGTGGGTCAAACCTGCCCTTTGGAAGAGAATTGAAGTCAATATTTTGCTCTTTTATAAGTTCTATCATTTCGCTTGCTGTGACAACTGCATCGGTGTCAAAGCCAAAAGGTGTAGACGACATAAAGTCTCGTTGCCTTTCCATTTTTTTGGCAAGACATGGCATGACAGAAACAAAGTACAATTTTTCAGCCGACACACCCAGTTTTTGAGCATAATAGGTTTTTACAACAGCCCCAAGCATTTGTTGCGGAGATTTGCAAGTAGAAAGATTGCAAACAAACTCGGGGTAATTTTGTTCCACAAATTTAACCCATGCTGGGCAACAAGAGGTAAACATTGGAAGGTTTTTATTCGCTAAAAATCGCTCAACGAACTCGTTTGACTCTTCAACAACTGTCATATCTGCCCCAAAATCGACGTCAAAGACGTCGTCAAAGCCAAGACGTCTAAATGCAGAAATTATCTTGCCTTCAACGTTTTCGCCAACCTTCCCGCCAAAGCCCTCTCCAAGCGCCACTCGAACAGAAGGTGCCATGGCTACAATCATTCTCTTGTCTTTTTTTCTTAAATGTTCCAAGACTTCATCTCTTTGGTCAAGGGGGTTTTTTGCAATGTTTTTTACGTCAATTTCGCCCATAAACTTACCTTTTTTTAAAAAAATTGATAAATATCCATAAAAATTATACACATTTGTGTATATTATTAAAAATGATTTGCAAAAACTTTTTCAAAAAAGTTACCTTTTAACAAAATTTTGTGATAGAATATTTATAGGGGAGAAATTAAAAAACATAAAAATTTTTGAAAAAACAAGCAAAAAATGCTTAATTTTTTTAAAAAATATATGTTTTTTTTAAAAAATATAAAAATGAAAATTACAAGTGACGGAATTATAAACGGAAAAATTTTGGACAAGTATGGAAAAAGGGGCAAAAAACAAAGATTTGGCATGCCCACCTTATCGCTACCCTTTGAAATTCATGATGCCCCAACAAACACAAAAAGTTATGCGGTCATTTTTGACGACCCAGACTCCGTAAAAGTATGCGGGAAGGTTTGGATACACTGGCTTATCGCAAATTTGCACAAGACAAAAGTTGACGAAGATGAAAGCGAGAACTCTTTTGACTTTTTGCAAGGGAAAAATAGTTGGAACGACAATAGTTATGGCGGGCCTTGCCCACCCGATGCCCCACACAAATATAGGCTTACGGTATACGCTTTGTCGCAAGACTTGAATTTGACTGGCAACTTTTCGCTTGAAATGTTAAAAACTAGCTTGCAAGATAAAATTCTCGACACAGCCACCCTTTATGGCACATATGACAATTAGGGACTGAAAATTTTATCAAGTTGTTGGCATAATTTACAAAAAAAGGTCAAATATTTAATAAATATAAAGAAAAAACCGAGAAAAATTAACTAATCTCGGTTTTATTTTCAAAAATTGTTGCAAATATAAACTTATGACTTATTCAAATCACTTCTTGCAATAACAATGTTGAATATTTTAAAGAAAAATTATGCTTCTTCTTTTTGAGCTTTTTCAAATTCTGCCAAAATAGCGGATTCAATTTGATTTCTTGTCTCGGTGTTGAGTGGGTGAACAGTATCTTTATACTCGCCGTCCGCAGTCTTTCTACTTGGCATGGAAATAAAGTAACCTTGTGTGCCTTCGACAATCTTGATGTCGTGTATAACAAAACATTCATCGATGGTCATGGAAGCCACTGCCTTAAGTTTGCTGTCGTCCTTTTTGATAATTCTTACTCTAATGTCTGAAATCTTTAACAAAGTCCTATACCTTCCTTTCTTTTGTTGGGTTTACCCCTAACTAAATACAAGTTTAATATAAAAAAAATAAAAAGGCAAACAAAAAAGCACGTTTTTTCATATAAACTCGGCATTTTTTTAATTTTTAAAATTTATTTCCTATAATTTTTTTGGTTTTTCGTATAATCTCGGCACTTTTTTAATTTTTAGAATGTATTTTCTTGGTTTTTCGTATAATCTCAACAAAATAGTGTGTTGTAAGTAAAAAACAAAAGGCGATAATAAAAACAAAATTACATGAAAAAACATATAAAAATATATGAAATACAAGAAAGTTTTTTTCGTAGGAATAAACGGAATTAGCATGAGTGCATTGGCGATTTTGACGCTAAAAATGGGCATAGACGTGGCGGGAAGTGACCAAAATTGTGGCGAACTTGCCTTGAAACTTAAAAAAATGGGTGTAAAAATCTACAATTCTCACAAAAAAAGCAATATAAATGGGTGCGATTTGGTAGTTTTTTCGGGGGCGATTGGGAAGGACAACAAGGAACTTGTCCAAGCAAAAAAGTTGGGGATAGCGACTATGGAGCGGTCGTGCTACTTGGGGCTTATCGCAAAAAACTACAACAACGTCATTGCCGTCTCCGGCACGCATGGCAAAACCACTACGACTGCGATGGTGGGCTACATATTTTTGCTTGCAGGTCTCAACCCCACAGTGCACCTTGGCGGAGAGTTTAAGTACTTTGGCGGGAACATTTTTGCGGGCGGGAAGGACTATTTTATCACCGAAGCGTGCGAATTTCGAGATAGTTTTTTGCGTCTAACCCCCGACGTTTCGGTCATTACGAATATTGAAAAGGAGCATCTTGACTACTTCAAAAGTTTCGAAAAGGAGATACTTTCGTTCAACAAATTCGCTAAAAAGACGAAAAAAATGTGCTTTTGCGACGTCAAAACACAAGAATTTTTACGTGACGACTTGGAGACGACGTTTTGCGGGGACGGAAAATTTGGAAAATGGGTTGCGAAAAATGTCGAAATGTACGACAAAGGAAAATACAAATTTGACGTTTTTTGTGGAAGAAAAAATTTGGGCGAAATTAGGCTCGGAGTGGCGGGGTTGTTCAATGTTTCAAACGCCTTGCTAGCAGTCGCTGTGGCGCGGTTTTACGGGGTTAAAATGTGCACCATCGCTACGGCACTTGAGTCGTTTTGCAATGTGGATAGGCGATTTGAAAAGTTGGGCGAGCGGGCGGGCAACGTCGTCGTGCAAGACTATGCACACCACCCGACCGAAATCGCAAAAACAATACAAATGTGCAAGGAAGTTTATGGCGGGAAGTTGGTTTGCGTCTTTCAACCACACACCTTTTCACGCACACAAACGCTACTGGACGGCTTTTTGTCTTGCTTTGACGGGGTAGACGAGCTCGTCCTACTTTCCACTTACTCTGCGCGGGAAAAATACGTGTATCTCGGCAGTGCGGAATTTTTAGGCGACAAACTCAAGTCCCGCAATCCCGCCTACAAAATAGCGGGGGTTTTTGACAAAAAGGGGCTTGCGACGCAACTCGAAAAATACACCCATTGCACACTTTTGTTCTTGGGTGCGGGCGACATAAACGTTGTTGCAAAAAATTATGTAAACAATGTGTGAAAAAATTAAAAAAATAATAACTCTAAAATTAAAAATATGTAAAAT
>CAVHMC010000082.1:0-4311 GCA_963636895.1 Oscillospiraceae bacterium
ACAGGAATGCAGTTTTGGATGCGGAGAAAGGTCTTATGTCCGTTGCCGAACTTACAAATACTAGTACGGGGGCAGAATTCTTCTATTTTTGCACCAACCCAGAAGTTGTAGGCAACACAACTTATGGTTACATTGACCCAAGTACAATATATTGGACTTCAACTAGTGACACAACTCTTGAAACTTGGTATGACGTACCAACCGAGCCAATAACCCTTTACTCTTGCTTTATGAAACCTAATTGCACGTCAAATAGTTTTACAGGCACAGAAAGTCGTACCGCCCTTTATGAAGGGACGGATACGCAGATAGTAATTTCTAACGATGTCGTGAATATTCCATATATGGCTTTTTATAACAAAGCAGCCATAACCAACGTAGCCATACCACAAAGTGTAAAAAATATCGGCTACGGTACAAGCAGTAAAAGTTATGGGTCGTTTCAAAATTGCTCCGCACTTACTAGAATAGACTTGCCGAATAGTGTGAAGTGTTTGAATGCATATGCTTTCGCATATTGCCAAAGCCTTACGAGTGTGACGCTACCAAGTAGTATAACGGATATTGACGATAGTACTTTCTTTTATTGCGAATGTATTACGAATATAACTATACCGGACGGGGTGACGAGAATAGGAGATGCTGCTTTCAATACTTGCAGTGGTCTCACAAATATCACGATACCAAATAGTGTGACGACTATAGAAAAGTATGCTTTTGGTGGCTGCACTAGCCTTATGAGTGTGACGATTCCAAGTGAGGTGACGAGTATAGGTATGCGTGCTTTTCATAATTGCACTAATTTAACGTATAACGAATATGACAATGCATATTATCTAGGAAATGATAATAATAAATATGTTGTTTTAATGAAAGCAAAAACAACAGATATAACGGCTTGTGAGATAAATAGCGACACAAAATTTATTCACAGCTATGCTTTCCAGTATTGCAGTAAACTTACGAATATATCGATACCTAATAGCGTGACGAGTATAGGGCTAGGTGCTTTCTTTGATTGCAGCAAACTTTCAAGTGTAACCATACCAAATAGTGTAAAGAGTATAGGGGAGTATGCTTTTTATTGTTGCTCTGAACTTAACAGTATTGAGATACCGATTAGTATAAAATCAATACCTGAGGGTGCTTTTTATGGATCGGGATTGAAACGCATTACAATGTATAATTCATTAGAGAGCATAGGGGTGAGTGCACTGATAAAAGCTGGGAATGGTGCTGTTTTGGAAACTGTAACCTATCATGGGACAAAGGCGGAATTTGAGACACTCTTGGCGAATAGTGACGATGAATGCGGTTTGAGTATGACTTCTGGTGAATATACCATCAATGTTGTGACCGAAGACTATCCGAGTGGTTTTACCGCGTATCAGAAATTTGACAATTCACCAGTTGATTGACAAGCCCCCTTACAAGGGGGGGCTAATTTTTTAAATAACTAATTTTATATGGAGTTATTTTTTATAACCAATTTTTTACAGTCCATTGAAAGGGAAGGTGGTACGTGGTGACGGAAGGAGTGGTTTGATGTAACCTAATTAAATTTTAGGTAATAAAAAATCACGGGGGTGAGCCGTGAATTTTGGAGCTACTGGGCGGACTCGAACCGCCGGCCTATTGATTACGAATCAATTGCTCTACCAACTGAGCCACAGTAGCATAATTTGCTGAATTTTTCGATTTTGAAGTTGAAATTTGCCTAAAACAAAAAATTTTTTCAAAAAAAACAATAAATAAACAATAAAAACTTCAAACAAAGATATTTTAGCAGTTTTTTTAGATTTTGTAAACTTATTTTTTATTACTTTATTCAAAAAGACGTAAAAATAGACAAACAAATTTTTAAAAAACATATTAAGATTACGACAAAAGCATAGAATTTTTTGCATAAAAGAAGAAAATATTTATCTTTTTGTTGACAAGTTTTTTCTTTTGTGTATAATAGCATAAGTAGAATATTTAAGGAGATATGACAAAATGGCAAAATGTGAGATTTGTGGCAAGGACCAAATGAGAGCCAGCAATTTGAGTTATAGAAGTTCTAAGATGACAAGAAGAACTTTGACACATAAAAAAGCAAATGTTCAAAAGGTTACTGTGCTTGAGGGAACAACCCCAACTAAAAAATATGTTTGCACAAAATGCTTGAAGAGCAAAGAAGTGAAAAGGGGCTAATTGTATGTTTTTAAAAGGGACCGCAAATGTGGTCCTTTTTTAAAGTCCAAAGAAAAAAGATATATAGAAAGCGTTTTTGAAAAATTTTTAAAATTTATATTAGCATAATTTAAAAACAAGACCTTGCAATTGGGCTAGCAAGCGACTTTTTTCGGGTAGATTTTCAAAAAATAAGATAATAAATGCATATTATTGTTTATGATTTTTTTTGTATTTTTTTAAAAAGAATTAACGATTTTTGGTAATATTTTCAAAAGGCGGGAAAAAATGAAGGGTAAAATAATCTTGATTGAAGGGACGGACTGCTCGGGCAAACAAACGCAAACGGAGATGCTCGTGGACAAATTAAATTCCTTGGGAATAAAGGCGGTTAGGCTAAGTTTCCCGATGTATGATAGCCCCACAGGTCGCATTGTCGCTGGGCCTTATCTTGGCAAGGAAGAGTATGGCGTGGGCTTTTTTCCCGAGGGTGCAAGTCACGTTGATCCAAAGGTTGCGTCGCTGTATTTTACCGCCGATAGATTGTATAATATTGACAAAATCAACCAAAAACTTGACGAGGGTTGCGTCATTGTTTTGGATAGGTATGTGGAGAGCAACATGGCACACCAAGGGGGAAAGT
Organism: Oscillospiraceae bacterium; assembly: GCA_963636895.1. Lineage (GTDB taxonomy): Bacteria > Bacillota > Clostridia > Christensenellales > UBA1242 > UBA7862. The sequence goes on from CAVHMC010000082.1 coordinate 2,816, forward strand.
TTGTTAGGCACATAGATAGGAACGAGATGGTTGATTGGATAGAAAACTTGGAATATAAATTTTTGAAGTTGCCACGCCCTGACCAAATTGTTTTTCTTCATATGCCATCAAAATTTTCCCAATTGTTAAAGCAAAATAGACGTGAAAAGGGCGACCAACATGAAAATGATTTGGAATATTTAAAACGAGCCGAAGAAACGTATTTGTATCTCGCAAAAAGGTTTGAGTATAAGATTGTTGACTGTGTAAGGAATGATAAACTTAGGTCGAAAACGGAAATCGCAAATGACGTGTTGAATATCGTGATGGGAGAAATAAAAAATGATTTTTAGTGGACTTAATGCGCTTGTGACGGGTGCTAGCCGTGGAATAGGGCGGGAAATCGCTTTGCAACTAGCAAAAAATGGGGCAAATGTTGTGATAAATTACAACCATTCTCGGAAAGAAGCGGAAGATTTGTGCGTTGAGATAGCAAAAATTTATAAAGTAAAGGCCATTGCAATTCAAGGCGATATGGGAAAAGAACAAGACGTCGAACTATTGGTCGAGACCGCTTATTCCTTTTTTGATAAAATTGATATACTTGTTAATAATGCTGGCATATGTACAGATATGGAAGTTGCTGACCGTACGGTCGGTCAGTTTAAAAAAACATTTGATATAAACCTTTTTGGTGTTTATCAATTGACCAAACTTGTTGGGGAAAAAATGAAGAAAAATCGTTTTGGTAAAATCGTCAATGTATCTTCCAACAATTCAATCAACGCTTTTTATCCAACCACTATTGATTATGATGCATCAAAAAGTGCAATAAATTCTCTTACAAAAAATTTTGCCATAGAACTCGCACCTTTTGTCAATGTCAATGCTGTGGCACCCGGCTGGATAGATACGGACATGAATAAGGGGCTTTTGACCCCCGACATTGCCGAACTTGAGTCGCAACGAATTTTGAAAAATAGGATAGGCACTCCAAAAGACGTCGCAAATCTTGTAACTTTTTTGTTGTCAAACGAGGCGGACTATATAACGGGGCAAATCATCGCTGTCGACGGGGGAATGTTTTGATTTTTTTGTAAAAAATAACAAAAGCCTTTTAAAGATTTTTAGTACAATAAATTTTTTTTGTGCGGTAGATTTATAAATCTGACGACGAAAAATTTTTTAAAATTGGCGTGCAAGTGCTAACATTTTTGAAATAAGTAGAATAAAATAACAACGGTAATTAAAAATTTTTTTATGTTGATTTCAAAAATTTTCTACTAGGGGTGATTAATTAAAAACAAAAATAGGGAAGACACAATTAAAGTAAAATTTTTTTGTAAGTTATAAAAAGGTTAAATTAATATCTACTTTTTTGATGCTAAAAAAATAAAAAAATTTTTGTGAAAAGTCAAGAAAATATAGCAAATAAATTTAGAAAAATTAAAAAAAATTGTAAAAAGTAGTATAATGAATAAAAAAAGAGTAATCATACCCTTGCAAGGGTACGACCG
>CAVHMC010000083.1:0-4291 GCA_963636895.1 Oscillospiraceae bacterium
CATTTATATAGTAGATAAATGAGTACTTTTTTTGGCGGAAAAAAGCCCTAAACCCTAGATATTTTCCCAATTGTAGAGAAAAATACGTAACAAATAAATTGAAAAAAAATTGATTTATAAAATTCTACTTTTGTATGTGAAATTATCTAAGAAAAAAGGTAAAACCAACCTATTTTTACTCCCCATTGTAAGGGGGAGTACCGCGATAGCGGGGAGGGGTAGTGAAATAGCCCCCATTGAAAGGGGGGCTGGCGACGTAGTCGTCTGGGGGGTAGTTCAACAAGGAAACCAAAAAAAGTACACAAAATCGAAAATATAAAATACTTTAAAAGGAGATTTTAAAAATGAATAAAAAGTGGTTAATTGCAATTTACACAATGTTGAGCGTATTTGTGGTGGGAGTGGTGACGACAGTTATTGTTCTCGCTAGCGGGACACACTATGTCGGGTCGAACATAAGCGTCGTTTACACCGCGAGCGGAATTGGTGGCAAATTGACTGCGACCTACCAAGTGGGGAGCAACACCGCGGTCAATATGGCGGGGAGTAGTGGCGAGACGGTCATTGAGTTTGGGTCGGAAGAGCCAGAGACGGTGGCACTTTTGTCGCCGGGTGACACCATCGTACCGGGGTATAAAGAAGATATAATCTTGACGTACACTTTTGTTAACGAAGGTCCAACGTTTTATGCGACAGTGACCTATTCGGACACAAGTTCGGAAAACCCAAAGGACAACATTGCGATTACATATAAGGGGGAAAGTGACACCGATTACAAAAATAAAAGTGCGGTTGTGACAGTCGCCGAAGATGCAACGGTGACGTATTCCATTAAACTTGCGGTTGACCTACCTTACAAAGATGCCAGCATGGACGGAATGATAAAGTGGGCACTCACACAAGACGAGCCAAAAGTAGCAAGCCCAAATATTTTGTTAAACTTTGGTGACAATACAAATTCGAATATTAATGCTTCAAATGTTGAAGTTGTGATGAATGAAGAAAACACAAAATTTAAGATAACGGGACCTACACCTATACTTTCGGGCATGACTACGACCAATTTGAGTGATTTGACAAATAGTAACAATGCGGAGTTTTATTATTTTACACCAAACTCAGCGGTAGTTGGCTCGTCTAGTTATGTGGACCCAAACAGCACATATTATATTTCGGGTGAAGGCACGTCCACCAACCCCGCCTGTGAAACGTGGTATAATATTCCAGACGAGGAAACTACTTTGTACGCCTGCTTTATGACACCGACGTGTTCAACGCAAGATGAAATCAAATCTGCAAGTGGTACGGTTGTCCCATCGCACTCAGTAACGTATTGGCAAGATTATTTTACTGATCTTGATTTTGGTTATTCGTATGATAATCGTTTTTTTGGGCAAAACATAACAATTGTTGTAATGCCAAATTCAATATATTCTTTAAATGGTGTTGGTAGTGCAAGCGCACTGTCCTTTCGTATTAGTATAGAGGATACAACTAATACTGTACTAACTTGTAACTTGAGTACAATTTGGTTACCCAATAGTATAACAAAAATTCCCGCCTATTTTTTTGCTGGAAAATACCTTAGTTATCCTCTTGAAAAATTAACTTCGGTTATAATACCGAGTAGCGTGACAAGTATAGATAGTGATGCTTTTTATAATTGTAGAGGTCTTACAAGTATCACCATTCCAAGTGGTGTGACGAGTATAGGTCAATCTGCTTTCTACCTTTGCACTAGTCTGACAAGTATAACAATACCCGATAGTGTGACGAGTATAGGTGGTTCTACTTTCTCTGGTTGTTCTGGACTTACAAGTATAACGGTTGCGAGTGGAAATACAACATACTATTCTTCGGGTAATTGTATTATAGAGACGTCATCAAAGACATTAATATTGGGTTGCAAAAATTCTACGATACCTAGTGGGGTGACGAGTATAGGTAGTTCTGCTTTCTATTATTGCTCTGGACTTACGAGTATAACAATACCAAGTAGTGTGACAAGTATAGGTAATTCTGCTTTCTATTATTGCTCTGGGCTTACAAGTATCACAATACCTGATAGTGTGACGAGTATAGGTAATTATGCTTTCGAGGATTGCTCTGGGCTTACAAGTATAACAATCCCAAGTGGTGTGACGAGTATAGGTAGTCGTGCTTTCTCTGATTGCAGTGAGCTTACAAGTATAACCTTTGCCGAAACAAGCTATACTTGGAAAATAGGCTCAGCGGTATCCGCTTACTCCCCAACAGACCCTAGCACCAATGCAACATATTTAAGGTCAACTTATTATAATTATTATTGGACTAAGAATAGTTAAATAACTGTATGTTGGGATAGTGAGGTCTGTTATTACTCCCCCTTGTAAGGGGGAGTATAAAAAAAGCACTCCCCCTTGTAATGGGGAGTATAAAAATAAGGTTATGCATAGGACAACCCCTATCAAAGTGGGATATTTTAAAGCAAGTGGTTATTACTTTGTCATATAGGCTAATGAAGAAGTGACGAAAAAACTTTTTTAATCTTTTTAAATTTCAAAGGTTATTTCTTAAAAGAATCTTTAAGCGAAATTGTGTTGTTGAAGATAAAGTTGTCTTTTGTTGAGTCTTTATCCAAGCAATAATATCCCTTTCTCATAAATTGAAATTTATCATAATGTTGGGCTGAGAGCAAGAAGTTCTCAGCCTTTGCTTTTGTTTCGATAAGGGAATTTTCTTCCAAAATTTCATCTATTGAGACGCCTTGTTCGAGTGCTTTGCTAGGCCAAATATAGTCCATTTTGGTCAAATTTTTGAAACTTCTTATGGTGCAATCAAAAGACCCTTCACTTGACACAAAATGTATTGTGCCTTTTACTTTCAAGCCACTTGTGTCTTGCCCGCTTTTTGAGTCTTTGAAATATTCGCACTCCAAATAATCTATATCACCATTTTTATCATAAACAACGTTGTTGCATTTTATAATATAAGCACCCTTTAGCCTTACCATTCCGCCAACGGTCAATCTATTGTATTTTGGTGGTGGAACAAGGGCAAAGTCGTCTTTTTCAATATAAACAGTTTTTGAAAACATAGCCTTATGCTTGCCCGCATTTTCGTCGTTTGGATTATTGTCAATCTCAATTTCTTCCTTGCCTTCGTAGTTTGTAATAACAACTTTAAGTGGGTCAAGCACTACCATGGCACGAGTAGCAATCTTGTTTAGGTCTTCCCTAATATGATATTCCAACGCACTAAGTGGCAAAGTGCTTGTGCTTGCCACGACCCCACAACTTTTGATAAAATTCTTGACACCATTTGCGGTATATCCCCTACGTTTCATTCCCACAATTGTCATAAACCTTGGGTCGTCCCACCCCATAACTTTTCCGCTTTCAACAAGAGCCTTTAGATAACGCTTTCCAAGCAAAACATTTTCTAGATTAAGTGTGGAAAACTCCCTTTGTTTTGGTGCAAAAGGCTTGTTCCAACCATGCTCGATAAACCACTCATAAACTGGTCTATGTACTCTAAAAGTGATGTCACAAAGGCTATAAGTAACGCCTTCCAAGGCGTCTTCCATAGGGTGTGCAAAGTCGTAAATAGGATAAATACACCACTTGTCACCCGTCATATAGTGGTGCTCACGAGAAATCTTGTACATGATAGGGTCACGCATCAAGATATTTGGGTGTGCCATGTCGATTTTTGCACGCAAAGTCAAACTCCCGTCAGGGTATTTGCCCGCTTTCATTTCTCTAAACAATCTCAAACTTTCTTCTCGTGGTCTATCTCTATATGGGCTATTTACACCTGAGGTTGTCAACGTGCCTTTCATTTTGAGTTGTTCTTCTTGGGTTAGTTCGTCGACGTAAGCGTCGCCATTTTGTATCATTTTTTCTGCGATTTCATAAATCTTGTCAAAATACGCAAGGCTTGCATAAACCATAGCCTTTGGTGTATAGCCAAGCCACTTTAAATCGTCCATATAACTGTCGGCAAACTCACCTTGCTCTTTGCTTGGGTTGGTGTCGTCCATACGAAGATAAGTGTATCCGCCAAATTTTATGGCAGTTTCAAAATCAATTATCCACGCTTTGCAATGCCCAATATGCCAATAGCCACTTGGCTCGGGTGGACAACGAGTAATAACTTCCTTTGACCTGCCCGCTTTTAAATCTTCCAAAATTTCTTCTTCAATAAAATTAGTTGGAACAATATTTTCTAAATTCATTTTTTAATTTCCTTTTTTCATTATATTTTTATTTATATTCCTATTTATATCTTTATTTATATCTTTATTTATATC
>CAVHMC010000084.1:0-4277 GCA_963636895.1 Oscillospiraceae bacterium
CGACAAATCTTTAAAGACTACAAATATTAAATTATATAATCTTTTTTTTAGAAAATAAATACAAGAAAAAAGTGAAAAACATGAGACTTTTTTGGACGCAAAATAACAATTTTTGCACATTTTTGTTTGATATATTGCTTAAACCTTGATTTTATGCTCCTTTTATGGTAAAATCATTAGTAAGAAGGGGAAGTAAATGGATAAAAATGAAGATTTGGTTGATGAAATGAAGGGGTATTTTCAAAATCAAAATAAAGAAAAAAACAACTCTTCAAGGCAAACTAGCGAGCAAGTTTTAAAAGATTTTAAAGATTATAAAAGTAAGGATAGTGGCGACTGTCACAACGAGGGGCAAAGTCTTGATACATGGCGAAGCAAAGACCTTTTGGGGCCAAGGTTGCTTGGTGATATTTTAGATTGTGACTATTCGACGAAAGATGTCAAAAAAACAAAATATTACGGTGCAAATATTAGGGCTTTATTGGAAGAGTTTAATAAGGAAGATTTTTCAAAGAAAGATATAAACGAAATTGCTGTTTTGTGTAGCGAAATAAATCAACGTGTTTCAAAAGCGTTGGGAATAAAGCCAAGTGAAACAAAAATAGTAGACTTGCCAAATTTGGTAAACGTGGTTTCTAGTTCTGTCGGGAGCAATTGCATGTGCATTGAAAAAAATGCTGAAGCAAGTGGTTTAGATTATTTATTTAACACTTTTAAGGCGTCTTATATGTCTTATCTCGACCAAAATAAAGCAAAATTGGCTAGCGGACAAAATTTTGACAAGTTCGCAATTGTGAACGACGTGCAAGAAGCAGTGCTTGCTTGGGACGAGGGTGTTTCTTCGGTTCTCGAGAAAAAGAGAGACTTGAGAAATTTGGAAAACCTTGAGTCTGAGCTATTTGCTTATGAAAATATGATTAATTTGAAGAATAAGGGGCTTGAATTTAATCAAAAGGCAATAAAAAATCTTCAAAAAAGCAAAAATCTTGCTTTTCCCGAGAAAATTTTTGACGAAAACGAAAGAGAAAAGATACAAGATAGGCTAAAAGATGGCTATCACAACATAAAAAAGGTGTACAACAAAAATAAAATCTTTTCTCCAAAAGGTGCGAGATATTGTTTGGATAGGGCTTTTTCCGAGCTAAAAGAAGAAGATTTTGATGCTTATTTTAAAGATTTAGGAAGTAAAATTAGCGATTTCCAAAGATTTAAAAATCAAGAATTGGCTAGTGATATAAAAAATTAAATTATAACAGTTAAAATGTTTGATTTTGAGATAATATTTTAAATTTATAAAAAGCTATTGCAACTTTTGCGATAGTTTTTTATTACATAATATACAAAAATTTTTAATAAATACTTTAGGTCTTGCAAATAAAAATGGAAAAAATAGGTAAAAATTTGCGTTTTTTATCTATTTTTATTAAAAAAAGATAGATTTTCTATAAAATTTTGTTATAATAAAAGCAAGAGGATAATATGGGAAAAATAATTTCTTTTGCAAATCAAAAAGGCGGGGTCGGGAAAACTACTACGTGTATCAATTTGGCTGCTTATATTGCTTTTTTAGGGAAAAAGGTGCTTGTGGTGGATATGGACCCTCAGGGAAATGCTTCGAGCGGGCTTGGAGTGAATAAAAATCTCAAACTTTTGACCCTTTATGACGCAATAGATGGCGAAAATGAGATAACTGAAGTTATAAGACGTACGGGGGTGAAGGGGCTTGACATTATTCCTGCGACGGTGGACCTAGCTGGCGCTGAAGTGGAACTTGTTTCTATGAGAAGTCGCGAAAAAGTGGTAAAAGACTTGTTGAAAAAGGTTAGAGATAACTATGATTACATTTTTATAGATTGTCCGCCTTCTCTTGGACTGCTTACCATCAATGCCTTAACCGCAAGCGACTCTGTTGTTATCCCTATTCAATGTGAATTTTTTGCGTTGGAAGGGTTAAGTCAGCTTATGAACACGATAAAACTTGTAAAAAAGCACCTAAATGAAAATATTGACGTCGAAGGTGTTATTTTGACGATGAAAGTAAGCCGTTCCAACCTTATTCAAGACGTATCGACAGAAATAAAGAGATTTTTTGGTAAAAAAGTGTATGATACGTATATTCCAAGGAGTATAAGACTTGCCGAAGCACCAAGCCACGGAAAACCTATTATGCAATATGACGCAAAAAGTAAGGGCGGAATTGCCTATTTCGAGCTTGCAAAAGAGTTTTTAACAAGGAATAAAGATAGTTATAAAAATATAACCATCTTTTAAACATGTCTTTTGAATAAAGGAATTTACATGATAGTTATAAAAATATAACTAGTTTTATATAAAGGTAAAGATTTTTATATTACACATATTTCTTAATGTTATTGCTTAGAAATTAAAATAATAAATTTTAATGAGTAAGTTATAATAGATAAATTGTTATACATAAATTCAAAAAAAGTAAATTTTAACGAGTTAATTTAAAATGTAAATTAGAAAATAGAAATTAGGATAGGTAAAAATAATTCTTGTTTTTCAATAAATATTGTTTTATAATATATATAGGAGAAAAAATATGAAAAGAGGATTGGGTAGAGGTCTCGATGCGTTGTTCTCGATTTATGAGGACGATGAAGAGACTAAAATTGAAAAAAATGATGCTAAAAATAAGACTGACGAGGTGGCAAACGCTGTAGAGCCAAAAAACGAGGACGTAAAGGTTGAGCCTGCACTAAATCAAGGCGTCGCTGAAATAGACATTAGGAAAATTGACCCTAATAAAAACCAGCCAAGGAAAAAATTTGACGCTAATTCGCTTAAGGAACTTGCTGAGTCAATTAGACAACATGGTGTTATTCAGCCTATTATTGTTAACGAAGAAAAGGGTGGCCGATATATTATTATTGCGGGAGAGAGACGTTTTAGGGCAAGTTTGATTGCGGGGCTTAAGACTATTCCTGCTATTGTTCGCACGTATTCCCCAAGACAGATAAAGGAAGTTGCTTTGATTGAAAACCTTCAAAGGGAAGATTTGAATCCGATTGAGGCTGGCAAGGCGATAAAGGAATTGATGGACGAGTATAATTTTACACAAGAAGAAGTGGCGGATAAAATTGGCAAATCTCGTCCGCTTGTGGCAAATACTTTGAGATTGCTCAATCTCTGTCCAGAAGTTATTGCGCTTATCGAAAACAATCAACTTTCCGCAGGGCACGGCAAATGCTTGGTTTCTATTGAAGACAGTCAAAAACAGCTTGAAATTGCCAAATATGTTGTCGAAAACAAATTGACGGTGCGTGGTTTGGAAAAATTGGTAAAAGACGGACTTCCAAATACAAAACCAAAAGAATCTCATGAAAAAATCGCGCAAAGTATTGAGCTTAAAGAGCTTGGACATAGGCTTCAAAGGTTATTCAGAACAAAAGTTAAAATTGTTGGTGATGATAATAAAGGAAAAATTTCAATAGCTTATTTCAACACTGACGATTTGGATAGAATTTGTGCCTTCCTTGACAAGTTTGAAAAATAATTTTTTGAGATTATCAGAAGAATGGAGTGTCCCTATAAAAACATAAATAAAGCAAGTAGAATTGATTTTCTTCTTGCTTTTTTATTGTTGCATAAGGACTTTGTTGGTTTGTAAATTCTTTGTTGTGTTCTATAAAATATTAATTCTTGCTAATTTTGATTTGCAACACCGACCCTTTAATTAACCTGCATAGATGTTTAAATGTTTCACGTGGAACAATTTTTAATTTAAGCCGTATTTTAATACAATAAGATGAGATTAAAAATTTGTTTTTTAATTTAATATATTTGAGTATATATATCTTAAAAATTTTTAGTACAATTGACCATGTGGTATTCAACAGCATTTATTTAATTTCTAATGTTTGATAAAAATGTTTCACGTGAAACATTTTTTCAGTAAAAAATTAAAACAAAATTAAAACAAAATTAAAACAAAAAAACCGAAATTAAAATAAAATTAAACCAGACTTAAACCAGACTTAAAACAAACCTAAAAAAATAAAATATACTAAAATAAGAGCAAATCAAGATTAAAAAAGATTAAAAGGAGTTTGTAATATACTAAAATAAAACAAGGCGTGACTAAAACAAAATTTATAAAATGATAAGAAAGATTTATGTATAGTTAAAACAAAATCGGGATGATTATGGTTTTTTGTATGATAGATAAAAAAATAAAAAAAATTATTCTTAATAGAAAATGGTATAATTTGATATGTGAAAATGTTGCGAAAAATATCTACTTAAAAATACTCTAT
>CAVHMC010000085.1:0-4237 GCA_963636895.1 Oscillospiraceae bacterium
TTTTCATGCTGTGACAAATTTTGATGAATATTTATAAATTTAGAGATTTTGAATAAAAATATTGTATAAAAAGCGTGTGTATTCAGTTATCTATTAATTGTTTTTCTTTTTATGTTGGTAGAGATTATGTTTTTGTAGATTATTGCAAGAAGCCTTGGATTATCCTATCTTCTGCTTGTTCTTTTGTTAGCCCCAAAGTCATAAGTTTTATTTGTTGTTGTTCGGAAATTTTGCCGATAGAGGCTTCGTGTGTAAGCATAGCATCTTTGTGATTTGCGATAATTTTTGGGGTGGAAATTATTTGAGACTTGTCACTTAATATTCCGTCACATTCGACGTGCCCAAAGCACGCATTGTTGCCGGTGACGTTGCTTACAAATTCTTGTTTGCTTTTTCCTTGAGCGACGGAGCGTGATACAACGTCGGCCTTGGAATTTTTCCCTTTTAGGTCAATATCAAATTGGGTTTTTACTTGTTCTAGACCTTGAGTCAAAAGACTTTCCTTTACAATAAGTGTGGAATTGTCGCCTATTATGGCAGAAGTGGTACGTACGCTTTTTGTAACTCCACCAAGTTGCACCATCTCCATTTCAAGTTTAGAATTTTTACCAACGTAAGCGATTGTCACAGGGTCGAGGTCCCTTTCTGCGGACTTTTTGCCCATGCCGAAATGTTTTTCAACATATCTTACGTGAGAATTGTTGCCTATATGAAAGGTGTGAATTCCGTTGTGAGAAGACATTTTATCTCCATTATTGTGTACTCCGCACCCCGCGACGATAAGAACGTCACAGTCGTCTTCAACGTAAAAATCGTTGTACACTTCGTCGTTTAGCCCGCTAGCATTTAAAATAACGGGGATATGCACACTCTTATTTTTTGTGCCTTTTTTGATTATGATGTCAATGCCGTCTTTGTCTTTTTTGGTCAAAATATTTATTTCGCTTGTTGTAGAACGCCCCATGAGTTTGCCGTTTCTTCTTATATTGTAGGCCCCTTGTGGAACACCATGCAAATTGGCGATTTTTTCGAGTAAAAGTTTATCTATTTTATCCATTTTGCACCTCATCTAGTCTGCTACACGTTTGACCGTTTAGTAAATTTTTCATTTGTTCAAAGGTCCCTTTTTGCTCAATTTTCCCTTTTTTAAGAAGAAGAACTTTGTCGGCAATTTCAATAAGGCGTTTTTGATGGCTTATAACTAAAAAGGTCTTTTTTTCGCTTTCAAAAAGTCTAACCAAAGCATCAAAACTCCACAAGTCAATACCCGCTTCTGGCTCGTCACAAATATTTATATCACTATTTTTTGCAAGAAGAAGGGCAAGTTCAATTCGTTTTAATTCTCCGCCCGATAGTTTGCTATCTATTTCACGAGAAATATATTCTCTAGCACAAAGCCCCACCCGAGAAAGGTACTCGCACGCACTCGACACGCTATTTTGCCTGCCACTTGCTATGTCGATAAGGTCTTTTACTGTGAGCCCTTTAAACGTCGTTGGTTGCTGAAAAGCATATCCAAAGCCCAATTTTGCACGAGTTGTAATATCAAGTCCTGTTATATCTTGTCCGCTCCAAAAAATTTGCCCGCTAGTTGGTGGCAAAATTCCCATAAGTATTTTCGCCAAAGTTGATTTTCCACTTCCGTTTGGCCCTGTGATAACAAAAAGTTGATTGTCGTCAACTTCAAAAGAGATATCGTCTAAAATTCGTTTTGTAAGACCATCTTGCTTTACTTCATAAACTAAGTTTTTTACTTGTAACACTTGCACTCCTTTTTATATATCAATTAAAGCACAATGCATTAAAAATTGCAAGCGGACATATGTTTTTATTGTTGTTTTTTAGAACAATATGCCATATTTTTGAAATTGAGTTGATGTTTTTTTGAGATGATGTGCTAAATGTTTGACAACTTGATTATGTTTTTTGTAAAATAAACGAGTAATCTTTTGAAAAACAACTTTTTATCGTAAGATTTAAAGGTATAATCTCAAAAATATTTTGTTTAATTTATAAAGGAGAAAAAAATGGACGAAGACGAAGAACTTAATTATCGTTATGATACACAACTTTTAATTGACGGTAAAAACCTTGATGATGAGAAAATTAGGGACTATTTTGACACTAAATTTGTTGGTGATTGCCTTTTGGTCGTTGGAGATAGCGAACTTATAAAAATTCATTATCATACAAACGAACCTTGGAAGGTCTTGGAATATTGCTCCACTTTAGGTGAAATTTATGATATAGTGGTCGAAGATATGTTCCGTCAAGCAAAAGGTCTCATGGGATAATTGTTAAAATCTCGCATATTTTGGATAAAATTGTCTTGTTTTTGACTGTTTGATACATAAAATCGTTTTTAAGTACTTCAAATTGTAAGGGTGAAGTGCTTTTTGTCGTGTGGCAAAACATTCTTGCCTTTTAGGTTTAAATAAAAGATGTTTAAACAAAATAAATTTTAATAAAAAAAATTAATTAAAATTGACCTAAATAAAAAAAAATTAAATAAAAAACTTAAATAAAAAACTTAAATAAAAAAGCATAGATATAAAGAAAATCGGTTTAAATAAAAAAGCTCTTAAAAGATAAAATATGTTTAAGAAATAGGTTAAAACAGAAAAAATGTAATTTTTTAAAAAAATTAATAAAATTTAAAAAAATTGTTGTACCAATTTTAATTGTTTGGATAATCAGCGTTCTATTTTTTGTAAAAAGATGTTGTATCTTGCAACAATTGGTTTTTTTATTTTTATAGATTTTATAGAAAATTTGTGTAATTTTGTTGTAAATTTGATATATTTTGCGATAAAATATACATGTTTAAAGGAGAAAAAATGAAAGATTATATAAGTATTGAAGATATTTATGCTAGACAAATTTTAGATTCTCGTGGCAATCCCACTGTGGAAGTTGAGGTATCTGCTTGTGGCAAAACTGCAAGGGCTTCTGTGCCTTCGGGAGCTTCGACGGGGTCGTTTGAGGCGGTGGAATTGCGTGATGGAGATAAAAAAGATTATATGGGCAAGTCCGTTCACAAGGCGGTGGACAATGTCAACACAATTATAGCCGAAAAAATTATTGGAATGAACGTGCTTGACCAAAGAGCAATTGATGAAACCATGATTAAACTTGATGGAACGGAAAACAAGGGCAAACTTGGTGCAAATGCAATTTTGGGGGTGTCTCTTGCTTGTGCAAAGTTGGGGGCGGAAGTTACAGGCTTGCCACTTTATCAATATCTTGGGGGAACAAATGCACACGTTCTTCCAGTGCCAATGATGAATATTTTAAATGGTGGAAAACATGCGGATAACTCTGTAAATATTCAAGAATTTATGATTATGCCAACAGGTGCAAAAACTTTTAGCGAAGGGCTTAAAATGTGTGTGGAAGTTTTTCACAACTTGAAGGCCGTTTTAAAGGAACAAGGCCTATCAACTGCTGTGGGAGACGAAGGTGGCTTTGCTCCAAATCTAAAGAGCGACGAAGATGCCTTTAAATTTATTGTTGAAGCGATAAAGAGAGCTGGATATGAGCCAAAACGTGACGTTTGTATCGCGGTCGACTCCGCTTCGACCGAAATGTATGAAGAAGCAAAAAAGATTGGCGAAGAGGGAAGTTATTATTTTTGGAAGACAAAAAAATTGTTTACAGCCGACAAAATGATTAATTTTTGGGAAAAAATGGTAAGAAAATATCCTATTGTGTCGCTTGAAGATGGCTTAGCGGAAGAAGATTGGTCCTCGTGGAAGAAAATGACCGAAAGGCTTGGTAACAAAATTCAACTTGTCGGTGATGACCTTTTTGTTACAAATACAAATAGGTTGCAAAAGGGTATTGACTTGGGTGTGTCAAATTCTATTTTGATAAAACTTAATCAAATAGGGACTTTGACTGAGACGCTTGATGCTATAGAGATGGCAAAAAGAGCGGGTATGACGGCCGTCGTAAGCCATAGAAGTGGAGAAACGGAAGATACAACCATTGCTGACGTCGCTGTTGCTACCAATGCTGGACAAATAAAAACGGGTGCTCCATCAAGAACTGATAGGGTTGCAAAATACAACCAATTGTTGCGCATTGAAGAAGAACTTGGCGATGAAGCCACCTATTTGGGGCAAAAAGCTTTTTACAATTTGAAATAAATTTTCATTGATATTTTCAAAATGTTGTAATTTTTTATAAGAACGCACAAAATATGTGCTAGAATATATAGTGATAAAGAATAATAAAT
>CAVHMC010000086.1:0-4171 GCA_963636895.1 Oscillospiraceae bacterium
GTTATATTAAATAAACACAATAAATAAGTACATTAAAAAAAACATTAAAAAATTATAAAAAATTATAAAAAATTATAAAAATAAGAAATGAACTCCCATGAATTATTTGTGGAGTTCATTTTTTAGTAAAGAAAAATATAATTTCTAATTTTTTAAAAATTTTCAAAAAGATTTTGTCAAAAAACTAAAATAAATCGATATAAACCTTGCTATATTTTAATCAAAACAACATGAATCTTGCTAAATTTTAATTAAATTAGCATAAATCTTGCGACATTAAAGTCTTTCCATGGGCTTTCGTCGTAAGGTGGTGGAACTCTAAAGGTATGTCTAACCTTCGAGACCGGGTGGTCAAATTTTATCTCGGTTGCCCAAAGTGCTAGGTTGCCCTTTCCCATTTTATTGCCATATTTTTGGTCGTTTACGACAGGACAATTTATTGCGGAAAATTGGACACGAATTTGGTGGCTTCGGCCCGTTTCGAGTGCAACTTTGACAAGCGACCTGCCATTTTTTGTCTCCAAAACTTGATAGTTCAACACCGCCTCTTTGGCACCTTCTTCAAATTGTGGGCAAAGTTTTACGGTGTTTGTTCTCTCGTCTTTTTTAAGATAATTTTTGAGAGTCCCTTGCTTGTTTTTTGGGACGCCTTCTAGTACGGCAAAATAGATTTTGTCGACAGTTCTATCTTGAATTTGCTTAGAAAGACGCTCGGCACTCTTGGAATTTTTGGCAAAAACCATCACCCCGCCCGTCGGTCTATCGAGCCTATGGACAAGCCCTAAAAAAGCGTTGCCCGTCTTGTTGTGCTCCTTGACGAGATAATCTTTGAGCATTGTAAGGAAGTCTTTATCTTCGCTACTATCGAGTTGAACAGGCACATTTTGTGGTTTGACAGCCACCAAAACTTGATTATCTTCAAAAATTATATCGCACATTATTTATCTTCCCCTTTGACAACTTTTAGTTTTAGAATAACCTTTTCGCCCACCACTTCCACTTCTTTTATGTAGTCTGGGGCTGGAATATTGCCATCAAGAACGGTGACCAAGACTTCTTGCTTGATTTTGTCGGCATATTTTTCTTCTACCTTACGAATGTAATCGGAAGTGGATATGATGTCCATCTCAATTCTATCTTCAATGTTGAAATCGGCTTCTTTTCTCAGCACTTGCGCCGTACGGACAAGTTCCCTATAAGCCCCTTCTAGCATCAAATCTTCGTCTAAGGTTGTATCAAGAACAATGGTGGTATCCGCACCAAGAGTTGCGATAACGTACTCTTTTTTAGGCTTTAATACGAGATTGAACAACTCTTTGCCGAGTTTGCCAAAAGGCTCGATATTTATTTCGTCTTGATAATACCTTGTGACAAGATTTTTCATTTTCTCGTCGGACAGGGTCAAAACATATTCCTTTAATTGTTGAACGTTGCCCTTCAAAACCGCACCAGCTGTTTTGAAATTGACAGTTAAACTTGGAATATTAAACTTTTCCGTACTATGCTCGAACTCGATATTTTTGATATTAAGTTCGTCTTTTATAATATCTTCAAAGGCTTCCACCGCTTTGTCAACTTTGTCGGTCGACAAAATATACATTGTTCGCAAAGGTTGCTTGATTTTAAGTTGACTTTCGTTCCTAAGTCTCAAAGCATTTGCGATAATATCACGTGCAAGAGTTGCCTTTTCCACAATTCCACTTGCTTTAACTTGCGAAATTGGAGTTGGAAAATCGCCAAGCATTACGCTTATTGGGGCGTCTTTTTCCGTTCCCCTAACAAGATTTTGCCAAATATGTTCGGTCAAGAATGGGATAATAGGTGCCATAACTTGCACCATAGATTTCAAGGCAAAATACAAGCAAGAATAGGCGGTCAATTGGTCATTTTTATCGTCGGACTTCCAAAATCTACGTCTATTTACGCGGATATAGAAGTTTGTCAAATCGTCGACCAATTCTTCAAAATCTTTTACCACAAGATAGGACTTGTACTCGCTATAATTTTTGTCACTCTTTGCAACGAAGTCGTTGATTTTTTCGACAAGCCACCTATCAGTCGAACACAAAGAGTCGTAATCAATCTTGAAATTTGCGACATCAGGATTGTCTATTACAGCATAGGTGTTGTAGAAAATGTAGGCGTTCCAAAAATTCATAAGCTTTCTACGTGCTTCGTCGGTAAGAGTAAAACCAAAACGCATATCATTGGCTATGTTTGCACCAGCATACAAGTACCTAATTGTATCCGCACCCACCTTGTCCGCCACAACGTCACTATCAAGGGTATTACCCCCACTTTTGTGGAATTCGTTGCCATTCTCGTCTTTTACATATTGATAAGTGACAATTTTTTTGTAAGGTGCTTTGCCCGTCAAAGTAACGCTCATGACAAGCATGGAATAGAACCAAAGTTTGATTTGCTCAATCATCTCGCAAACGTAGTCGCTTGGGAAATTGTCTTCAAAAAACTTTTTGTCTTCAAAATATTTTTTTGTGCTAAAAGGCGTGATGCCAGCGTCTAGCCAGCAATCGCCCACTTCTTTTATCCTTTCCACAGTCTCGCCACATTTGTCGCATTTTATCTTAATTGCATCTATATATGGTCTATGAAGGTGCGGAATTTTGGCAATTTCTTCTGGGTTGACGGCCTTTTTGGACAATTCGTCTAAGCTACCCAAAACGTGGACATGCCCGCAATTAGAACACACATAGAATGGAAGTGGAAGCCCGTAGAAACGGCTCCTTGAAATATTCCAATCTCCCATATTGTTGAGCCAGTCGACCATTCTCTTTTTGGCATAACTTGGCTCAAACTCGACTTCGTCAATAGCTTTAAGTAGTTGTGGTCGCAATTCGTCAAGGCTTATGTACCATGTGGAGATAAGTTTGTATACAAGGTCGGTTTTGCATCTCCAGCAATATGGATAAGAGTGCTTGTACTTGTGAGCATAAAGGAGTTTGCCATCTTTGTCTAGTCTATCAATAACAAGTTCTACGACGTCGGTGGTCTTTTTGCCCTTCAAGAAACCCGTATTGTCTAGCATAACGCCTTGCTCGTCTATTGGGCAAAGTTGTGGAAGATTGTTTTTTAACCCAAGTTCGAAGTCTTCCGCTCCACAACCCGGTGCAATGTGGACAACCCCGCTACCTTCGGTGGCATCAACGTCTTCCCATGCGACGACCTTGTGAACAAATTGTTGCTCGACAAGTTCTGGGAAACATGTCTCGTATTCAAGACCCACAAGTTTTTCGCCACTGAACGTCTCCAAGACTTCATAATCTTCTTTTATAACTTTCAAGGCGTCTTTGCACAAAACTATTGTGTCTTTTGAGTCTTTCAAGGAAACCTTGCAATATTCTAGCGTTGGGTTGACGGCTAGTGCCACGTTGGCTGACAAAGTCCAAGGGGTCGTTGTCCAAGCAAGAATCTTGAAATCTCTCCCCATAACAGGAAATTTTGCAAAAATTGCAGTGTGTACCACGTCGTGATAACTACCCGCCATCTCGTGCTCACTCAAACTTGTCCCGCAACGTGGGCACCATGCCATAGGTCTATTCTTTTTGACGATATAGCCCCTATCGTTGCAAGTTTTTAGGAAATACCAAATAGACAAAATGTTGTTGTCGCTATTTGTGTAATAGCTGTTGTCCCAATCCATCCATTGCCCCATGCGGATAGATTGGTTGGTTATTTCGTTTGCAAAATAGTCCACCCTATCCATACATTTTTTAGTAAAATTGGCGATGCCATAATTGACAATTTCAGGCTTGCCGGACAAACCAAGAGCCTTCTCGGTCTCCACTTCCACCCACATACCTTGGGCGTCAAAACCATTTTGATACATTGCGTCATGGCCCTTTAGAGCGTTGTATTTTAAAGTAATGTCCTTTAAAGTCCTACCCCAAATGTGGTGCACACCGCAACGATTGTTGGCAGTTATTGGGCCGTCTAAAAACTTGAAACGTTTGTGCCCCTTATTTTTTTCGACCATTTTTTCAAAACATTTATTATCCTTCCAATATTTTAGTATGTCTTTCTCCATACTCACAAAATTTGGCTTGCTATCTTCTTTTTGCATTTTTTCTCCTACTTTTAGTACAAAATTTGATTTTTATTTAAATAAATTTATATTTTTAAAATTTTTATCTTTATTAATTTACTTTTATAA
>CAVHMC010000087.1:0-4147 GCA_963636895.1 Oscillospiraceae bacterium
ATTTTTTTGTAAAAAATAAACGGGAAAAATTGTTGCTTTTTTGTTTAGAAAATGTTAAATTGTTGTATTTTTTTATTAAAAGCAAGAAAAGAAAAGTTAAAATTTTATAACTAAAATTGCTATATTGCACTGATTTTATCATGTGTAGGGAAAGTCGAATTTTGTCAAGATTTTTTTTAAAAAAAATTGTATAATTTTAATTTTTGTTTAAAGTGCACAAAAATGAAATTTGTGCAAAATGACGAATTTACCACAATATATAGTATTTTTGTTAAATTGGTTGACACAATATCTTGTGTGTGCTAAATTATAGCCATACACACAAGGAGGAAAAGTATGTTAACACAAGTTAGGAAAAGAGATGGCAAAATAGAGAATTTTGATAGGCAAAAAATAGCCAACGCCATCTACAAAGCGGCACTCGCATGTGACGGGCACGATAAAGATTTGGCGGAGAGATTGGCTGTGGAGGTCGAAAAGACCGCCGAAGCGAAATTTGGCAATAGAATGCCAACCGTTGAGGAGATTCAAGACATCGTCGAAAAGGTTTTAATTGAAAATAGGCATGCAAAGGTGGCAAAGGCGTTTATTCTTTATAGAGAAAAACGTACAAGCGCAAGGGAACTCAATGCTTTGACGGGGGCAACTATTGATTTGTTTACAAAATATCTTGATAGTGCTGACTGGGCTGTGAAGGAAAACGCAAATATGCAACATAGCGTTGCGGGCCTTAACAATTATGTGAGAGAATCTTTTACAAAAAATTATTGGTTGAACGAGATTTATCCACAAGAAGTAAGGGAAGCGCATGAAAGCGGGGCAATACACTTGCATGACCTAGGCTTTTTTGGTGCGTATTGCGTTGGCTGGGACTTGAGACAAATTTTGACGGAAGGCTTTACGGGCGTTCCAAGAAAAATGTCTAGTAAACCTGCAAAACATTTGAGAAGTTTTTTGGGGCAAGTGGTCAATGCAACATTTACAACACAAGGGGAAACCGCTGGGGCACAGGCTTGGAGCAGTTTTGACACCTATTGTGCACCTTTTGTAAGACGTGACAATTTGACATATGAGCAAGTGAAGCAATGTTTGCAAGAATTTGTTTTTAATATGAATGTTCCTACACGTGTTGGTTTCCAATGCCCATTTTCAAATATAACCCTTGATATTCGTTGCCCAAAGACTTTGAAAGACCAACCTATCATTATTGGTGGCGAGATGCAAGATACCACTTATGGGGAGTATCAAGCGGAGATGGATATTATCAACAAAGCCTTTTGCGACGTAATGCTTGAGGGCGACGCAAATGGTCGTGTGTTTACTTTCCCAATTCCTACAATAAATGTCACAAAAGACCTTGACTGGGACAGTGAAGTCGTCAACAAAATTATGGATATTACGTGCAAATATGGTATTCCTTATTTTGCCAACTACGTCAATAGCGATTTGTCGCCAGAAGATGCTGTATCCATGTGCTGTAGATTGAGACTAAATGTGAAAGAACTTAGAAAACGTGGTGGCGGGCTTTTTGGTTCCAACCCACTTACGGGTTCAATTGGTGTCGTGACGATAAATTTGCCTAGAATTGGCTATCTTGCGGAAGACGAAAGTGCGTATTTTGCAATGCTTTCCAAGTATGCTGATATTGCAAAAAATTCACTTGAAATAAAAAGAAAAATTGTTGAAAGTCAGACGGAGAAAGGTCTCTATCCTTATTGTGCTTTCTATCTAAAAGATGTCAAAAAGCGTACGGGGGGGTATTGGTCCAATCACTTCAATACAATAGGTATTGTGGGAATGAATGAGAGTTTGAAGAATTTTTTGGGCAAAGAACACGACATAACAACTCCAGAAGGGCAAAAGTTTGCTTTGAAAGTTATGAATTATCTAAGGCAAAAAATGGTGGAATATCAAGAAGAGACGGGCAACCAATACAACTTGGAAGCGACTCCTGCCGAAGGTGTGAGTTCAAGACTTGCAAAACTTGATAAAAAGCGTTTCCCAGATATTATCACAGCGGGCAAAAATGCGGTGAGTTACACCAATTCCACACAAATTCCTGTTGAATATACGGAAGATATTTTCAAGGTTATTTCTTTGCAAGACGAGTTGCAATCTTTATACACTGGTGGCACTGTGTTGCATCTATATTTAGGCGAAAGAATTGAAGACAAAGACGTGTGCAAAGCTCTTATCAAAAAGATTTTTACAACTTCAAAAATGCCTTACATTTCAATTACGCCTACATTTAGCATTTGTCAAAAGCATGGATATATCGCGGGCGAACATTTTGAGTGTCCAGAGTGCGGTGAAAAGACGGAAGTTTGGTCGCGTGTGGTGGGTTATTTGCGTCCTGTCCAAGACTACAATGATAGCAAATACGACGAATATATGAATAGAAAAAAATTTGTTATCGACGAAGACGAGATTGAAGATTGTTTGAGTGATTTTAGAAATTAAAGCATATTTTTAAATAATAAAAAGTCAAAAAGTTTACGATAACTTGTGAAAAGTTCTATAAACTAAAATAATAAACCTATTTTGTTTTTTAACTACATAGAAAGGCACTGATTTGTGCCTTTTTATGTCAAGATATTTTCAATTTACCTAGTAAAAAGGTATTTTTATAAAAGGGAGAAAAAATGATTATTGGTGGAATAGTAAAAAATTCTTTTGTAGACTATCCAAAAAAAATATCATGTGTGGTATTTACTTGCGGATGCAATTATAATTGTTGGTATTGTCACAACTCGCACTTGCTGGGTGGCGGAGAAAACAAGGTGGCGGAAGATAATTTTTTTGAATTTTTAAAACAACGAAAGGGTTTTTTAGACGGCGTTGTTGTGTCGGGTGGCGAGCCAACTTTGCAACCAGACTTGAAAGAGTTTATAAAAAAAATAAAGGCACTTGGTTACAAGGTAAAACTTGACACAAATGGCACAAAAAGTGAAATTCTAAAAGAAATTTTAGAGGAAAAACTTGTGGACTACGTTGCGATGGACATAAAAGCACCATTTGACAAGTATGAAGACATTGTTTGCTCAGCGCCACTTATTGAAGAAGTGAAAAAAAGTATAAATCTCATTATGACCTCAAAGGTAGACTATGAGTTCCGCACAACCTTTTCGCCAGATTTGACTGTTGACGATATAGATAAAATTTGCAAGTCAATTGCGGGTGCAAAAAAATATTGTATACAAAAATATAGGCAAGTGGAATATAATCTCAAAAATATGCCACTAAAAAGCAAGGAAGAGCATATTTTGGCGGAGCAAATTGCAAAAAAATATGTCAAAAATGTTGAACTACGTGGGGTGTAGGAAGGCGACAAAAGAGGGTATTTTTGCAAGACATATATTAGGTAAAGCGATAATAATGAAATCAATAAAAATATATGTGTTTTGCAAAAACTGCTATTTTTGCCTATGCCCGCCATATCTTTTCTAAATGTAAAATATATACGTTTGGTTAAAACTTAACTCTTCAAAAGGGACATGTTTCACTGTTGTTTTGCTATTTTTGTTTAATTTAGATTTTATAGGTTATTCTAGCCCCAATTTGTTTTTGAAATAGTCTTTTTTGTTGTTGTCAATGTTTAGCGAACCTATAACAGTTGTAAGAAAATTTTTGTCTTGCTCGTTTAAAATAAGCGACTCCAAGGCAAAAGTTTTTTTTATGCCTATCCCACCATTTTTGCCTTGCTTTGTAAAAGTCGGTATGCCCGCACTTTCGAGTTCGTTTAGATAACGATAAACACTTCTTGTGGAAATTTCAAATTTTTCCGCAAGGAGTTTGGCAGGAATATACTCGTGTTTTGCTAGTTCAAGCAAAATTGCAAAGGTGAGATAGCTTTTCATTATAAATCCTTTTTCGACTTTTGTGTGAGTTTAAAATTTTTGTGCTTTAAGACAACGTTTGTGTGTTTTTGTAAAAGACGTCATGTCGGCTTTTGAGATGCAAGCACATCGTAAATATTTTCTAAAAATTGGTAGTTTAAAAAAATATGCATAGTTGAGAAAATAAACATATTTAATTTTTTTTAGCAAATTGGAGAAAAGAAAATACGCTTGCACAGTTTATAGCTTTTCGAACATATGTTCGATAAATATATTATAATAAAACACAAAAAACTTGTCAACTAAGTTTG
>CAVHMC010000088.1:0-4143 GCA_963636895.1 Oscillospiraceae bacterium
ATGTCAAAATATAAAAAGTCTTGTCGACGAAATTTGTTTAAGTTTTTCGTCTAAAAATTAGCAAAAAGATTAAAATAAAAAAAATATTAAAAACTTTTCAAAAAAAATAGGGAGTAAATGTTGTTTTTTGATATTTTGGGTGTTAAAACCAAAATGAGCATGCTTAAAACCCAAAAAAATTTTTGTCACTATTTATTATTTGTGACAACCATTGTCAACTTTTGTGTTGTAAATTGTATTTGTAAAACTTTTAAAATTGTAAAAAAGGGGAAATCAAAATGCAAAATTTATCAAAGGTTCAAAAAGAAATTTTTATGTCATCAGGTCAAGTTGCAAAAAAAATGTGCAAAACAGTGCTAAACGCGTACAATATTTTGCCATATGTCACAAGTGCTATTGATAGGTTGATTGTCAAAAAAGCGGAGTCGTCGATGTGTCTTGCGACGCAAAACACTCTAGAAAGTTATGCCGAGGAAATGATATCTTTATCCGAGCAAAAGGTTAGCCTTATCAATCTCAAAGTGCTTATTGACGAAACTTTAAGCGAAATAAAAGAAAAAGAAGCACGCATTTTGCTACTGAGATATGTGGACAACGTCAAATGCGAAGATTGCTTGGATATTCTCAAAATGGACAAGCGGACATTTTTTAGACGACTTGCCATCGCACTAAATTCTTTTTATAAGGTTTTTAACTTCAAACTTTTGCAAAAAAAATTGGCTAGACAGGGCATCTTGGGACAAATGAATAATGTTTTTGTCAAGGTGGAAAGATTTGCGGACCATGGTGGAGACGTGGCAAAAAACAAGGAAAATTTGTGCGGGCTTATCTTAAATAATCTTAGGCGAATGTGTAGATGACACTAAAAAATCTTGTAAACACATAAGAAATGGCTTCAAAAAAGTATTAATTGTACAACTTTTGTAGCCAAAAACTCGCACGACTAAAATTTTATATAAAAAAACTTGCAAGGCGAAAAAATTCACATGGCAAAGATTCTTGGAGTTAAAAAAATCTTTCGCAGTTTAAAAACCTACATAAAAAACTTTTGGGGTTAAAAAACTCTCGTAAATAAAAAAAATATATAACTAAGAAAAAATACATGGCTAAAAAATATTTACAGGTTGTCCTCGGGGTAGTTTTCAATTTTCTTTATGTTGCGAATCTTTTTCTTTGGTGGGGAAACATTTGCATTGCTTTTAGTGGTTGGTTTTTGAGACCTATTCATAATATTTGGTTTAAAAGCAAGAATTAGCAAAAAAATTGCGGGTAAAAGCACAAGCAAAAGAAGCACAACCTTCACTCCGGGAGATAGGTCTATAAGCGAATAAAGATAATCGTTGTCGTCTTCTCCAAAAGGGTTGGTTGCTTTTGTAACGGTTTCATTGTTTTGCGAGATTGCATTATTCATTTCGCAAAGCCCCGCATAGAAGTAGCCCGTTACCCCTTGCTTTGTTTTTCCAAAATACCACGTCGTGCCACGACCCAAGGTCTTTTCTTCACCCTCAAGTGCACCATAATAGGTCACGTCTTCATACTTTTCAATGGTCGTCAAGGCCTTGCCTGTACTTGTAGGGCTGTCCATTACGGCAGTGCCGTCGGTTGTAAAAACGTAGAAAGTCGCTTCGGCATAAGGCGTTTGTGGCGTTTCGTTGACGGGCAAAACTTGGTCTTTTAATACAAAGCCTACCGCATCTAAATATTGTGCTTTATAAAACCTATCGTTGTAATTGGAGAGAAGCAAAACAAAGTAACTATTTGGGATTTCAAACTTGATATTTTCCGCTATTGCATTTGGCGAATTGTACAAGTTGACGCCACTATTTTCCACTTTTGCATATAAAAAAGTTGTCAACTTTGCACTTATTTGTGCGGGTGCGACAGGTAGGGTGAAAATTGTACATAACAAAAAAAATATAACAACAACAATTTTTTGTGCATTTTTCATTATATTATTTTCACTCCTTTCAAATTTTTGTGGCTAAAGTAAAACTAAAAAAATTTTCGCCTTTGCTATTACAAATTTATCTCTTACATTTTAAACGATAGAATTTTACGAAAAATATTTGTTTTTATCAAAAAAACAGCTTTTTT
The DNA here is from genome assembly GCA_963636895.1 of Oscillospiraceae bacterium. Taxonomy (GTDB): domain Bacteria; phylum Bacillota; class Clostridia; order Christensenellales; family UBA1242; genus UBA7862. The sequence goes on from CAVHMC010000088.1 coordinate 2,095, forward strand.
GGCGATTTTTTACACAAAATTGGCGGATAAAGATAAAATTTTAGGGTTTTATTATTTTTTGGGTAAAAACTACGTGATGCCGATTTACTTGTTATTTATGAAAAAAAGTTGCTAAGTGCAACACGACTTATTGTGGCATCTTAAGTTTGAATAATTGTTTTGCAGGTTAATAGCCCAACAGACAAAATTTTTGATAATAGAAATTCTAAACTTTTGCAATGGTTGTCAATAAAAAAAGGTTAACTATGTCACAGAAAAATTTGATAAAAAATCTAAAAAGTGTTTGCGAAGAAATTACAAGGCGTAAAGATTTAGACAAATTGTCCACCTACAACAAGGGACAAATTATTCACCAAAAGCAAGTTGCTTTTCACAAATGCACTAAAAGAAATCGGTGGGTTTTTGGGGGTAATAGAACAGGTAAAACAGAATGTGGTGCGGTGGAAGTGGTGTATCTTGCTCGTGGCAATCACCCGTACAAAGAGAACAAAAAAGACACGATAGGCTGGGTGGTGAGTTTGTCAAGGCAAGTGCAAAGAGACGTCGCGCAAAAAAAGATTTTGAGTTATCTTAGCCCTTATATGATAGAAGACGTTGTGATGCAAAGCGGTAGAAAGGACTTCCCAGAAGGTGGCGTGATAGATTACATAAAGGTCAAAAATGTTTTTGGCGGAACGTCGATAATCGGTTTTAAAAGTTGCGACCAAGGGAGAGAAAAATTCCAAGGTGCAAGCCTTGATTATGTGTGGTTTGACGAGGAACCGACGGAAGAAATTTACCTTGAGTGTCGCATGCGTGTGTTGGACAAAAAGGGGCAAATCTTTGGTACGATGACCCCCTTGAAAGGTCTTACGTGGGTGTATGACGAGATTTATCTTAATTCAAAAAACAGCAAGGAAGTGTGGTGCGAAACAATGGAATGGGCGGACAATCCCTTTCTTGACCCAAAAGAAGTGGCATTGTTTGAAGAATCTTTGTCCGAAGAAGACTTGGAGAGTCGAAAATATGGCAGATTTTTTGATGCAAATGGTCTTGTCTACAAAGAGTTTGACGAAAGAGTAAACGTGATAGACCCATTTGATGTCCCAAAAGATTGGTACGACAACATTTCTATCGACCCAGGTCTAAACAACCCACTCTCTTGTCATTGGTATGCAGTAGATTACGACGGCAACGTGTATGTAATTGCCGAGCATTTTGAAAAAAATAGAGATATCGACTACCATTCGACAAAAATAAAGCAAAAATGCGAGCAACTTGGCTGGTTTAAAGGGGAAAATGGCAAGTATTCTGCCTTGATAGATAGTTCTGCTGGGCAACATACGTTGAATGGTGCAAAAAGTGTGGCGGAACTATTTGACGAGCGGGGAATAAATGTCAATACAAAGGTCAACAAAGACTTGTTTTCGGGTATTTCGGTGGTAAAAAGTTATCTCAAAAATTCGCTTGGTGTCAGCAAATTGTTTATTTTTAGGAATTGTACCAATTTAATTCGCGAAATAAAAAGTTACTTTTGGGGAGAAGGTGACAACCCGATAAAGCGTGACGACCACGCCTTAGACGAAATGAGATATTACCTTATGACCAAGCCTCAAGCACATTTTAAACCTAAAAGTGTCCTACAAAAGTACCAAGACAAAATCATTAGAAAAATCAATCGGAGAAATAGTTTTGATTGAAGTTTTTAAAAATAAAGGGAGAAAAGATGGAAAATAAGTTGAGCGACGACCTAGCGTATTCCGCTTTAAAAAATCTTATTGAGGGTGCGACGACAGTCGAAGAAATAGAAGAGTATGTGATAAACAATGAAAAAAGACTTGTTTTGAAAGGCACAAAAAAGGTGACAAAAAAACTTCCTCCCGACTTGAGTGCGATAAAAACGGCTCTTACACTTGACAATTTGGGCGATTTGAAGACCTTTAGCGACGAAGAACTAGAACAAGAAAAGCAAAAACTTTTTAGACAACTCTTAGACGAAGAAAAAAATAAATAAATTTTTAAATATATAAAAAATTTAAAGTTAAAAATTAATAAATAAAAATTAATGGG
>CAVHMC010000089.1:0-4042 GCA_963636895.1 Oscillospiraceae bacterium
ATACTATATTATATATCTATTAGTTATAATTTTACATAAATAATAAGAAAATAAAAATGCTAGAAAATAGATATGATTACAAAACAAAAGAAAAAAGTGGCAAGATTTTTGGCAAGAAAACAAAATTTACAAATTTGACGAAAAGTCCAACAAACCCGTTTTTTATTGTTCCCTTTTCATTATGCTTTTTGATTAAAATTTTAAGGGTACTATTACAAATTAAAAAATTTTATTTTTAATTCCATTGGTTGATATTGATTTGATATTCAAATTTTACACGAGACAAAAAGTCGTCTTTTGAAGAAAGTTTTGAGATAAAATCTTTATAATCTTTGTTGCAAAATTTATAAAAATATTCGTGACAATGAACGACGTCATATTTTTCACTCACAAATTTTTGCTCGGCTGACACAAGTTCTTTTAATATTTGGTCCTTTATTGCGCCTTTCAATTTGTCTGTAAAGTTTCTATTGTTTATCTTATATTCCGTCTTATTTATTTTGTCCATTTTGCACTCGACGATACTTGCATTGACGTCAAGACATAACTTATATATAGGTTGCCCATTTAGAAAACTCACCTTAATTTTTGTTTTTTTCTTAAATATATCAAAAATTATATCCGCATTTTGATAAGTCTCGTTAGAAAAATTTTCTATTTTAAGAGTCATGTCTTTTACTTTTTTGCTAAACCAATTGAGATGCTGTGCGTCAAGACTATTTAGTGTTGCAACGATTTTATCGTTTTTTAAGATACACAACTCACCATCATTCTTTATTTTTCCTTTTTTATTAGAAGAACTCTCTCCGCCACCAGACTGAGACCCTTCGCTCGCACTCTTGCTACTCTCACTTGGTGTTTTACCCGTTTCTTCGCTTTCGCCACTTTCCACATCAATACTATTTATTGCAATTGTTTTGTTATCTCCTAGCATCTCATTGTAGTAGTCGCCAATGGTTTTGAGTGCTTGATATTGGTTGTGCTTGTCTTCTACGCTATATCTACTCAAAATAACATAAAAATCACTATTTAGATTTTCCACCGACGAAAGCAACTCTTTTGCACTTTTTTTTGTGTGTACAAGCAAAATATTATTCGTATTTACTTTGTTTTTTTGAAAATAATCAAGTTCGTTAAAAAAGTCTTTATTGCCCGCTTCGCTGTTAAAAACGAGCACTCTGCAATGTGCAAACCCACTTACTTTGCCAAAATTTAAATTTATTTTTTCCATGGCATCAGCCACCGATTGCCCTTTGAGAGTGGAAATTTTGAGGGAGTTTTGTCCGCTCGATGCATCAGGAATAAGGTATTGCAAGGTTATTTCGTACTCTTCACCCACCTTATCTATCCCAACGGCCGTCACAATGTTTTCCGACCTACTTTGTTGAGGCAAACTTATTGTTGTCGGGAACATCAAAAGGACAATTATCAAAATAATAAGCAAAAGCTTATTCCGCCATAGATATTTCATCTTTCTTCCCCCTTTTTATTAGACCACCAACAAAGACAATTAATGGCACCACCCCTTGCATGAAAATTATAAAAGGCAAAAAATAGGTTTGTGCGTAAAAAATCGTCAAATATATATTAAACGACATTAGGTAATTTAACACTATTATTGCTAAAAAAATTATCCCAGCAATTATTGCACTCCATTTTTTTGTAAAAACAGCCCCAAAACAATACATTGCACAAATTATATTAAGCGTCAAATCAAGAAAAAGTGCTATATCCCACACCAAAATGAGTATCCAATCAAACGAGCCAATGTCGCTAACTGAAGGCAAAAATTGCATGATGTCGCTTATTGCATTTGTGTGGCAAATAGTGTTGTTGCCATAAGTAAAATAAAACAGTGCATGAAAGGTTGTAACTAAAACCAACATAACAACGGAAAAAATTGTAACTTTGAGAGTAAATTTTTTATCCATCTTGACCTTGCCAAAAAACACAATCAAAAACATATAGTCCCCAAACCAAGCGGAGTATTTATAACCTGTTTTGACAAAGCCTACGCCATGCTCCAAAAAAGGAAAGGCATTTGTGTAATCAGCACGAAAAACACCCACAATTATTGCCACCCCAAAGCCCACAAGTACTATTGGCATAAAAAACTCGCATAGTCTACCAAAAGCATTTAGTCCTTGCTTTAAGCAAAACAAAGCAACAATAACTATGGGAAAGGCAAACGTATACCAACTGAGTGTGGTGTACAAATTGTCGTCTAGATAGACGTAATTTGTTTGAAACCTATTCCACGCTTGCACAACAAAATAGACAAACAAAAGAAACATTATTATCTTGCTAATTGCTTTTCCAAAAAAATATTGCAACATTTCTTCAAAGGACATATCTTGAAACTTGTTCATAAGATACAAAAACATAAGTAGCACCAAAAAGTCGGTTAGAAAAATAAATAGAAGCATCAAATAGCCATCTCTGCCGAGATTGGAAGCAAATACATTGGGGAGAAGTAGAACTTTTATTGTAAGCATACTTACAGCCAAAATCAAAAGCAGTTGTCTTGTTGTTATACATTTTTTCATTTTTTATCCCCCGCTTTATCTTTCAACCGCACACGATTTTTGTTTGGAATACTTTTGGGTCTTGTCTTCAAAAAGACCAAACTATCCTTTATTACAAAATCTTTTTGGTCTTCTTTTATGTATGGAGTATAAGGAGCAAGATAAGGCGTGTAAAAACTATCAAAGTTGCACAAATAAGCCATAAAAAACAACATACCCAAAATTATGCCATGAAAACCTAACGTTCCGCCAATCAAGGCAAAAACAAATCGCAAAAGCGAAATTTGCGAGCTTTGGTTGGGGATAATATAAACGGTTATTGCACTCAGTGCTACTATCATTACACTTGGTGGGCTTACAAGTCCCGCCTTTACGGCTGTGTCGCCTAAAATAAGTGCTCCCACAATAGACACCGCCATACCAAGATACTTGGGCATACGCACACTTGCTTCAAATAAAATATCAAATAGAACTATAATAAACAATATTTCAAGAAAAGGGTTTAAGGGCAAGTTTTGTGTCGTGTTGACTATGGTGACAAGAAACTTAAGTGGCAAAACTTTATAATGAAAAAGTTGGAGTGCTATATACATTCCCGGCAAAAAAATGGAGATAAACAGCCCAAAAACACGTATCATACGCAAAACTGTCACTCTATGGGCGTCGGAATAATAGTCGTAACTGCTTTGAAAATCTTCAAACATAATGTAAGGCACAGTAAGGACTATGGGGGTGCCGTCAACAATAATAGCCACACGCCCTTCTAGCATCTTGGCACACACAATGTCGGGTTTTTCGCTATTGCCCACTTGGCGAAAAATAGAATTAGGCTTGTCTTCTAAAAATTTAATTATGTAATAACTATCAATAACTCCATCAATTTCAAAATCACTTAATTTGTGCTTTATTTCTTTTACAACTCTTTTATCCACTATGTCGTTTAAGTAGACAAGGTCAATTCGCGTTTTTGTTTTTGTCCCTACAATCACTTCTTCAATTTTAAGGTCTTTGCTGGGGAGCCTTTTCCTTATGAGTGAAAGATTGACTTTTAGCGTTTCAGTAAAGCCTTCACGTGGTCCACTCAAAACGGTGGAAGTTGGAGGTTCTTCCACTCCACGTGCGGGATATTTTATAGTGTTAAAACACAAAATTTTTTCTTCCCCGTCGCACAGTAACCCCGCAAAGCCACGTAAGATTTTTTCTTTAGCCTTATCTAAATCAAGCAACTCAGCATTGCAAAAATTGACCACTTGATTTTGCAATTCTACGAGCGTAAACTCCCAATTCTTAAAATTAGCAAGGGGACGCATAATAGATATATTGATTTCTTCTTGATTGGCAAGTTCGTCAATATATATAAGCCCCAAAGTCTTGCTTGCAACAACGATTTCCTTAGTCACAATGTCAGGACTATCCAAAAAATCTTTTTTTATCTCTTCCAATCTTGATTTTACACTTAACATACAACTAGTTTGTTTTATTTGTAAAAAAATTATTCTCTATGAAAAATGTATAAA
>CAVHMC010000090.1:0-3915 GCA_963636895.1 Oscillospiraceae bacterium
GTATTAATTTTTAATCATGTTAGCAATTTAAACCAGTCATTTTATTTTGTAATTACCCTTTTAAAATAATCAATTTATCCCTTAATTACCCAAATAATCAATTTAATTTTTAAGTCAACCTTTATAGTAATTTTAAAAATTTAAAACAACCGTTGTGGCAATTTTTAAATAATCAATTCAATTTGTTGTTGCCAAGAGTTTCGTTGGTTTGAAGATTGGTCAAAGCAACTGCCAAAGCGTCGGCAGAGTCGTCGGGCTTTGGGATTTTTTCTAGTCCCAAAATATTGGTGACCATATATTGAATTTGTTTTTTCTCCGCCCGTCCATTGCCCGTCAAGGCTTGCTTTATTTGTAGTGGGGTGTACTCGTACATGTCTATTTGTCTTGTGATACCCGCAAGCACAATCACGCCTCTTGCCTCTGCAACGGGGATAACAGTTTTTTGATTTTTGAAAAAAAACAACTCTTCAATTGCAATTGCATCGGGCTTGTAGGTGTCTATAAGCGACAACATTCCTTCATAAATGGTATTTAGTCTTGTAGCAAACTTTTCTTCCTTTGGGGTGGAAATTACACCATAGTCAAGGGTTTTCAGCCTGCCGTTTTCTTCTTCAACCACACCAAAGCCCACAAGTGCAAAGCCGGGGTCTATGCCTAAAATTCGTCTCATGTTTATCCTTTTTTATTAAGTGTTTTTACATTATGCTCGATAATTTTGTCAATGTTGCTTCCCTTTTTAACTTTTGGCTCTTTTGCAACAAAGTTGACTGGTCCATCGGCATCATGCAAGTCAAACTCCACAAAAGCATTGACGCCAACATCTAAAATTTTTGACATTTGATTTTTGTCCAAAGGCACAAAATTGTAAAACCTTGTATACGAGTCGTTAATTTTTTCTTCAACAAATTCAAGAACGTTGAGTTCTGGGAAACAAAGCACACCACCCACCGCGTCGGTGCCTTCGTTGTAGTTATCTTCCGCCAACTCTATCACTTGGTACAAGTTTACGCCTTTTTTCTTTTCGACAAGTCCCAAAGCGACGTCTTTCAGCATATCAACAGGCCAACTGTATTCGGGCTTTTCAAGGTCCCACTTCCATGTAGGTGGAACAAGCATAAATATCTCTGCCCTTGCGACGTTTTCGTCTTGCTGATAGGCACTCAAGCCAACTGTGGATACCAAATAATAATCAAAATGCTCGGTAGGAGAAAATATCGCAATATCAATACTACTTGGGTCATCAAAATATTGCTCCGACTTAATATATTTGGCTTCGTCCACGTCAAAACCGCCAAATTTTAAAATATGCAATACGACATCTTCTTGCCTACTCGTCATTCTACTTGATAAATATTTTTCCATATTTTCCCCCCTTTAATATTTTGAGTACTTTGAACACAATTTATGATATAAAATACGCAAAAAAAAGTCAAACAATATGGGGATATTGGTTTTTGATAAAATAATTTTAGGAAAATTAAATTTTTATTTATCAAAATTCTATGCAAATAGATTTAAATTTAAGTGAACTTTTGAGTTATAACATGTCTTTTTTGCGAATAAGGTTTTTCTCTTTTCCATTCTTGCTTGGGACATAATATCTTTTGTCTTTCAATTCTTTTGGCAAATAATCTTGCTTGACATAGCCCCCAAAATCGTGTGGATAAAGATAGCCACCCGTCTTGTCATCGTTTAAACTTGGGTGGTTTTTGAGTCTATTTGGAACGACCGCCCCACGAGTTTTCTCTGCGTCAAGCCCCGCCTTTTCCATAGCAAGCAAGACGGAATTAGATTTCTCCGCCTCGCAGGCATAAATTATTGCATGAGACAAGTTGAGCAAGCACTCGGGCTGACCCAACTTTTCGCAAGATTGAAGGGCAACTCCCGCAAGCAAAAGCGCATTGCTATCCGCCATGCCAATATCTTCGCTACAATGTGCCATAAGTCGACGGGCGAGAATACGGGCGTCGCAACCCGACTTGACAAGCCTTTGCATATAATAAAGTGCACTATCGCTATCCGACCCACGAATACTTTTGCAAAAGGCGGAAAGTAAGTCGTAATACATGGTCGTATCCGTCGAAAGTGGCATCTTCCCGATACTTTGAGTGGCAATTTCTTTTGTAATAACAATCTTTTTGTCTTTATTTATATTTGTTGTCTTTACCGCAAGTTCAAGCCCGTTGAGAGCCTGCCTTACGTCTCCCCCGCACGCAAAAGCAAAGTAGTCTAGTGCATCGTCTTCAACTACCAAAGGCAAATTGCCAAGCCCACGCTCTTTATCCGCAATCGCCCGTTTGAGAGCCACCACGACATCATCTTTTGACACATCTTTAAACTCAAAAATTCTACAACGAGAAACAATGGCTCTTGTCATAGACGTGTAAGGATTTTCTGTCGTTGAACCTATAAAAATTATGTGACCTTCTTCTATTGCTTGCAAAACGCAATCACTTTGTGCCTTGCTCCACCTGTGACATTCGTCCAAAAAAAGATAGGTTTTTATACCAAAAAGTTCAAAATTCTTTTTTGCCTTATCAATGCACTCCTTTGCATCTCCCACCCCGCTTGAAACGGCATTTAACTTGAAAATTTCATTTTTTGTTGTGCTTGCAATAATATGCGCTAGGCTTGTTTTGCCCGTTCCCGGTGGGCCAAAAAAAATACAACTGCCCAGCACCCCCGCCCTTATTGCTCTATCTAATAGGGAGTCTTTATGCACAATATGTTGTTGCCCAACAAATTCGTCTAAAGTCCGCGGTCTCATTCTATCACTTAAGGGTTTTAAATTTGTGTAATTCGAAAAATATTCCATGGTTAAATTTTAGCACAACTAGACAAAATGTCAAAGTGTTATTAAAAAACAGGTGATAAAATTATTTTAAGTAAAAATCTTGAGTGAGAGAAAAGGGGGAGCGGGCCGAAGATTTGAAAAATTTTTTTTCAAATCTTCGACGTCCCCTTGCCCGCACGTGCGGGCAAGGGGGCGGTCGAGCCTTCGGCTCGACGCCCGCTCCCCCGCCTAGTCCAAACTTTTATCTCCTTCTTTAATTTTATCTTCAAAATCGACAAACCCTATTTTTACCCACAAAACCCACAATTTTTGTGCCAACTTAAAAATAATTATACAAAATCTTCTATGGACAAGCAAATTTCGACAATTTTCAACATAAAAGTATAGATAAGGAGTTGAGATATGATTGTTGAGAGTTTTATGGCCTTTATGAATAAAATTATGCTTTTTTCCGCCTATGTCAATAATGCGTCAAATTTTCCAAAACCGCTTGGAGAAGAGCAAGAAAAGGAGTACTTTAGAAGATACAAAAACGGGGATAAAAAGGCGAAGGAGATGCTAATTTCTCACAATCTTAGGCTTGTTGTTCATGTAGCAAAAAAGTATGGTGGGTCGGCCGAAAGTGATGACCTTATCTCCGTAGGTTCAATAGGTTTAATCAAAGCGGTCAACACCTTTGAATACGGCAAAAACACACAATTCTCCACCTATGCGGCACGTTGTATTGAGAATGAGATTTTGATGCTTTTAAGGGTCAACAAAAAGCATCTGCAAGTGATGTCGCTTAGTGAGTCACTTGGTAAGGATAAAGACGGCAACGAAGTGGCCTTGCAAGACATTATCCCCAACGAAGAAGACGTGATAGAAAACGTTGAAAATGCGGTCTTAACTGAAAAATTGGTCAATCTTGCAAAGGAAACCTTAAGTGAAAGAGAGTATCAAATTTTGTCAATGCGATATGGGCTTGGCAACACTCCCATTTACGCCCAACGAGAGATTGCGAAGAAACTCAAAATTTCCCGCTCCTACATAAGTCGGCTTGAAAAAAAGGCTCTTGATGAAATACGAGAACGTGTCAAAAAAGAAAAACTGTTTTTAGAATAATTTTAAAACTTTTAATT
>CAVHMC010000091.1:0-3844 GCA_963636895.1 Oscillospiraceae bacterium
AAAAATTTGATAAATTTGCAAGAAATTTTAAAACTTTAAAATTGCAAATATATAATTTTTCTTATAATAATTTTTTATATTTAATCGAAATTACTTCAATTCGACTGTAGCGCCAGCTTCTTTGAATTTAGCTTCAAGTTCTTTAGCAAGTTCTGCAGGAACATTTTCTTTGATTGTAGATGGAGCACCATCGACAAGAGCTTTTGCTTCGCTAAGGCCAAGACCTGTTGCTTCACGTGCGACTTTGATGACAGGTATTTTGTTTGGACCGACTTCTTTAAGTACGATTGTAAATTCTGTCTTTTCTTCAGCCTTTGGAGCTTCCCCACCAGCAGGTGCAGCAGCAACGACAGCAGCAGCGCTTACGCCAAATTCCTCCTCAAGTTTTTTTACAAGTTCACTTACTTCTACAAGTGAAAGTTTTTTGATTTCTTCAACTATGTTTTCAATAGCCATTTTTATTTTCTCCTTTAAATTTTATTTTTTATTTTTTGCCCTTTAGGCTAATTTTTGCGACCACGTTTGGTCAAATTTGCATATTTTTTTTAAAATTATGCTTCTTTTTTTGCAATTGCATCGAGCGTGCGAGCAAGTTGCGAAATAGGTGCATTGAGCATGCACAAAAGTTGAGAGATAAGCACTTCTTTTGAAGGTATCTTGGATAGTTGTTCCACTTTTGCACTGTCGACGACTTCACCGTTGATTATCCCAAATTTTGCTTCGAGACATGGGACATTCTTTTTTGCTTTAAAAAGAATAGATGGTGCAACGACTTCGTCTTTCCCAAAAGCCACTGAAGTTGTCCCTTCAAGGCATTTTGGGTCATATCCTGTCACGCCAAGTTCGTCAAGTGCAATTTTGATAAGTCTATTTTTATAAATCTTGTACTCAACATCACTTTCTCTAAAACTCTTTCTTAGGTTTGTGTCTTGTTCGACATTGATACCTTGATAGCCCACAAAAATGACGCCTTTTGCATTGTTGTATCTTGACTTAATCTCTTCAACAATTACTCTTTTTGCTTCCAAAACTTCTTTTGACATTGTTTCCTCCTTTTAAACTTTTTTTGCTTCAAGCAAATTTGTTTAAAAAAACCTTGAACTTAAACGTAAGCACAAGGTTTTGGAAACTTCCTCTACCCTTATCCTTACCTCGGCAAGCCTTTTAAAAAAAGTTACGATTACTCACTTGCTGTCTTAAGTAAAACTAAGGTTTTATTAAAACACTAATATTATATATCAAAAAACAATATTGTCAACCATTTTTTGAGATATTTTTTAATTTGTATTATCTATCTATCTTTTTCACTAAGACAAGTTAGAATAAGTTTTTTATTTCTAAAATTATTTACTCCGTCTTCTTAACCTTTTACAATTTGTTTCCTTTGTAAGGTTTTATTCCTAAAACGAAATAAAAACAATTCCTATATTTAAAAAGCCATTTGTTATATTTACATACTTTTTGATATTTGTTATTGAACCTAGTCCACACCGCCATCGTTTATAAACAAAATTCCAAGTGTCCCCGGCCCGCAATGGCTACAAATTGTTCCGCCCGCTTGCGTAGCATAGATATTTTTAAACCCCTTTTCTTGCAATTTTTTGTACAAATCGTCCACAATTTTTTGTTCTGCCGTAGAATAAGTTATAAACACGACTTCCTTATCTGGATTGCTAAATTTTTGAAAAACGTCATTAAAATAACTATTAGAGACATTACCAAAAAGGCCAAAAAACTTTTTGCCAGTAATCATCTTGCCGTCTTTTACCAAAATTTCAGGCTTAATTTTGAGCAAATTCGCCCCAAGCATGCTGAGCATACTGCATCTTCCACCCTTGTAGAGATAATCAAGCGTATTTATAAAGAAACTTGCCTGAACACTAGGAACTCTTGTCTTTACTTTTCTCTCAATTTCTTGCAAACTTTCGCCATTGTCAATAAGTTTTCTTGCATAAATTGCAAGGAGAGCAATGCCAGTAGACAACGACTGAGAATCAATCACCACCACCTTGTCTTCGCCCAATTCCTTTGCCACCGCACACGCATTTTCGTAGGCGGAGCTTATCTTGCTAGATAGTGAAATATGCACCACTGCGTCATATTCATTAAGAAGGTTAGAAAAATGCTCCTTAAATTGTTCTCTATTAACTGCTGAAGTCTTTGGCAAAACCTTTGTTTTCGCCACATAATCAAAAATTCGTGCAGACACACCTTGCTCATCAAGCACCATATCCTCTCCCAAAAGAATTGTAAAAGGTGCCGTCCTAATATTGTACTTTTCTAGCAACTCCACCGGCAAATCAATTGTTGTTTCTGCTGATAATCCTATTTTCATATTTAATCTCCTTTTTTAATACCTTGTGTATTTTTTGTTTTTTATAACACCCAATATTTTATTCTTTCCTATGATTTTTACAAACTTTTTAAACCTGTTTTTTCTCTCCATTTTAAAAATAGTGTAGAGAATATTTTATTTATATCTACTAAAAGTAGAGTTGCCTTTTTAAAACTCCACCAAAAGTAGAAATTTATATAAAACCACCAAAAATGTTTGCCTTTTGTTGAAAAAATGTGTAAAATACAAGCATGGAAGATGTAAATAAAATAATTGCAACAAATCTTGCAACACTGCGAAAAAAGTCTAATTTAACACAATTGCAACTTGCGGAAAAGATAAATTATTCGGACAAGGCCATCTCAAAATGGGAAAAGGGGGAGTCTATCCCAAGCATAAATATTCTTATGCAACTTGCCGAATTTTACAATGTAAAAATTGACGATATTGTATATGAAAAGAAAATTGTTGTTCCTAAGAAAAAAAAGAGAAAGGAACAGGTTTTGTTAGGATTGCTCTTTTTTGCTTCCGTTTGGTTTGTTGCAACCATTTGCTTTGTCACTTTTAAGTTTATCCCAGCAATTTCACGAGAATGGCTATGTTTTATCGTAGCAATTCCAGTATCTTTTTTGAGTTTAACTATATATATGGCGACACTCAAAAACATACTTTTTACAAGCATTTTTTCATCAATTTTTGTTTGGACAACAATTCTAGCTATAAGTTTACTTATCAATTCCTATCAAATTTGGTTTATATATCTTATTGGGTGCCCTTTGCAACTTATTATTATTTTAGGCTCAATTCTTTACTACTTAAGACATAAAATAAAGGAATAATTGAAATCTAAAAAATAGGACTTATGACCACAATTAATTTACTATAATAATCTGCTATGATAATCTATTGTGATAATCTAATATGATAATCTATGTATAATAACTTTATATAATAACGTTATATAATAACTTTACATAATAACTTTACATAATAACTTTACATAATAACTTTACATAATAACTTTACATAATAACTTTACATAATAACTTTACATAATAACTTTACATAATAATTTTATGTAATAACTTTACATAATAATTTTATGTAATAACTTAATATAAAAATTTCATATAAAAATTTATATAGAATTTCAATTTAGTTTTTATAGGTATAACCGCTTTAGAACCCCGAGACTATCCCGGGGTTTTCTGAAACAACAAATAACACGAACTCAAATTTTTAAGGGTTCGTGTTATTTTTTAGCAATGATTGGTTTGGGTAATGTTTAATATTTGACTCCACTAAAATGTATTTTTTACTGTAAATAGATAATGCTGTCATATTCATACTATGAGTCTCTTATTTTATGGATAGAATGGCTATAGTTGCTTGCTTTTTTGTTTTTTAGTATTTTTTTTGATATGCTCTTAATACACTTTATTAGCACATTTTATTAATATCTTTTATTAATATGTTTTTCTAATATATAATTTTGACATACTTTATAAT
>CAVHMC010000092.1:0-3811 GCA_963636895.1 Oscillospiraceae bacterium
ATTAAAGACTTTGTTATATACTTTTTTATAGGAGAAAAAATGAGAAGTTTAAATAGAGTTCAAAAAATTTTTAAAATCATAGAAGTTATTACAAAAATAATTTATGTGTTTTGCATAATCGGCCTTGTTTTGAGTGTATTGGGGACTATTGGCGTCGCACTTGTTGGCAACGACTCTGGTACATGGGCGGAAATAAATAAAACGGCACAAACAAAGGTTGACTTTAATATTTGCATTTGTTATTGCCTTGTTGGCATTATCTTGTGTGCAAGCGAAGCAGTGCTTTACTACTATGTAAAAGAGTTTTACAAAAAGGAACTTGCCGTTGGGACACCTTTTGACAAAACAATTGTGACGGAAATGAGAAGAATTGCTATTTTGCACATTATTATCCCTTTTGGAGCATCAATTTTTGCTATTATTGTCATGGCGATTTTCAACGTTAACCTTGCTTTTACGGGCACTGTCGACTTGAGTGCGGGGCTTGTGTATTTGGTGCTTTCTTTCTTGTTTGACTACGGTGCCGACTTGCGTCAAATAGAAATTGAAACTGTAAAAATAAAAGATGACTTTCTAAGTAATGATTTAAAGGCGGAAGAGTCCCCTGTGGTTGTTGTGGAGCCTGAAAAGACTGAAACTAAAAACGAAGTGCTTGAAATAAAATCTCAAGAAATCAATGAAATGATCGCAAATGAAAAATCAATTGACAAAGTAAACAAAACAAAGGATAAAAACTTAGTTAAAAAAGAAAAAGCTTTAAAGGCAAAATCAAGCACCACACCTAAAAAAGAAACGACCAAAAATGTGGCTTCAACTAAAAAAATAACTCCTTCTAATAAGGGAACAACTAAAAATACTATGACTAAAAAAACGGTGACTTCAAAAGCAAATTCCACACAAGAAAAAGAAGCCACTACACCAAAATCCACAGCTCAAAAACCTACAACAGCAAAAACTACACCTAAAAAAATTACAGCACCAAAAGCTACAACTAAAGAAGCACCAAAAACTCAAAAAGTAAAAACAACCAAAGACACAACTAAAAAAGACAAAGCCGACTAAGCCCACCAAAAAACTAAGGACAAGAAGTTAACATAATATTAGGTTGGTCTAATATCAAAATCGCTAACTTTAATACTTAAACCAATACAAATACCAATGTTAATATTGAAACGGATATTGAAATAACTAATAAGAATATAATAATAAATACTAAAATGATGCTAAAATTTAAAATAATACTAAGATAATTTCTAATACAAAAAAGGAGCAAAGATTTGTAATACTTTGCTCTTTTTCTTTCTTCTTGTATTCAACTAGATTAAATATTTTTATATAAATTTTTTGTGGTGTCAAAGTTAAATAGTCGCCTTTGGGTCTGCGGGAGATGGCGAGGGCATGTTGTCAAACTTTTGCGTATTGCTGTCGCTATCAAGCCTTTGCATTGCGTCACCCACTTGAGAAAAAGTGCTATCTTTCAACCCAAGGCACGCGTCAATAGGAAGAGAAAAACACAAGCCTTTGCCCGTAGTGTTGAGTTTTGCTTTGGTGGAAATTTGCTCCATAATTGTTTGTTTTTTATCGCTTGGAGCAAGGATAAGGACAACTTCCTTTTCCCCTTTCAAATCAAGCCCCAAAATAGTCTCCTTTTCCTTTGGGCTTGTGCCACGACCATAAATAATTGTGCCCCCTTGTGCACCCGCTTCTCTTGAAGCCACCACCACTTCGTCGCTGTGCCCTTTTGCGACGACTGTCACTATAAGTTCATAAATTCCTTTCATTTTATCTCCTTTTTAAATTCTTTTTTTGCAACTTTTTTCTCTTTAATCTGTTGACCCAACTTTTTTATTTTTGTCGAAAGTGTTGACCTTTTTACTTTGCTTGCAAGCCCCACTTGTTCCACGACACTATACATTGCACTTTTAAGTGGGAGAGAAAATATTATAGATTTGTTTTTCCATACATTCAAATTGCTGTCTATTGTGGAAAGAATTTCAAGGTAGTTTTCTCTCTTTGCCAAAGCAAAAAAGACTCTTTTGTCCGCATCTCCTAGGTCGAAGTAGTCGGCAAGTGCACTCCCAGCAGTGCCTTTGCCCGCACACATAAATTGCAAATCGACACCCTTTTTACTCAACAATTCTTTTGCCTTTTCTTCTTGCGACTTTGGAGCAATAATCACGATAAGTTCAATTAGTTGTTGCATACAATTCTCCTTTTAATTCTCATCAAATTCGATAATATAATCTTTTCTCTTGGTGGAAGAAACTGCCTTTTTGTCGGCACGTACAAGTTTGATTTTGTAAATAAGTCCCAAAATTTGCAAGGTAACTATCGGGAAGCACGCAATTAGCCCCACCGTACCAAAACCATTCCCGCTTGAGGATAGTCCCGTAATCATAGGCAAAATAAAGGACACAGCAAGTGTACCTGTTGCCACACCGCCCGAATCGAAGGCTATTGCCGTAAATAGTTTTGTGTTGACAAAGCCTAACCCCAAAGCCAATACGTACATTGGGACAAGAATGTAAAGAATATCAATATCGTACATGGCTCTAAGTCCTGCCACGACAACTGAAAGTGCGACACCTATTGAGATGGTTATCATAATAGTGTGTTGATTTATTGCCCCATTTGTCACCTCTTCCACTTGCTTTTTAAGCACATGCAAAGCGGGCTCTGCTACAATTGCGAGTGCACCCAAAACAAAAACCACCAGCAAGGCATACCACTTACCATTGAGTGCTTTCCCAATAAGTGTACCCATAGGGAGATAGCCACATTCCACGCCCGTTAAAAACACCACAATACCCACATAAACTAGGAAAAAACCAAAAAGCATCTTTACAACTTTTTGCTTGCTATAATGGAAGGAAAAGATTTGAAAAATAACAAAAATTGCAATTATAGGGACAATGACAATTGCAACATCTTTTAAACTTTTTAGTAAAGAAGTCAACAATTCTTCCCCGATAGAAAGAGTACTAGCAATTGTACTCGTTGTGTCTACGGGGGTTGATTTTATAAACAAGCCAAGTAGCATCACAGACAAAATTGGCCCCACCGAGCATAAAGCAATAAGCCCAAAACTGTCGTCATCTTTTTCGCTCCTTCTCACAGCCGAAAGCCCCAAGCCAAAAGAAATAAGGAAAGGGACAGAAATAGGGCCTGTGGTGACACTGCCCGAATCAAAAGCAATAGGCACAAATTGTTGTGGAGCAAAAAAGGACAACACAAGCACCGCTCCATAAGAAATAAGCAAAAGCAAGGAAAGTGGAATTTTAAAATATATTCTAAGAATTCCAAGCATAAGCAAAATACCCACACCCGCTGACACCACAGCGATAAATACCCACACATTGTCAAGACTAGATTGCTCCGCCACTTGTTTTGCAAGCACCATAAGGTCTGGCTCGGCAAAAGTGATAACAAAGCCGATAATTGCCCCAACAACTAGCATAAAAAGCAATTTATTCCTTTTAGACAAGGTCGAGCCAACGCCATTGCCAAGTTCTATCATCGAACTATCCGCCCCAAGAGAAAATATTGCTGTGCCAACAATCAACAAAATACTACTAATTGCAAGCAAAATAATTTGTTCTTTAGACGTTGCAACCACCGTAAAAATGAGCAAAAAAATTGCCATTGTAAATGGAAAAACTGAAAAAAACGACTCTTTTAATTTATCCAAAAATGTTTTTAGTGACATATTGCTCCTTTTTTCAAAAAAAAGTGTGCCAAAATTTATAAAAAAAGTCAAACGATTGTGCTTATTAAATAAATTTTAAACTAAACAAAAAAAGGAACCTTGCCT
>CAVHMC010000093.1:0-3671 GCA_963636895.1 Oscillospiraceae bacterium
TTTTTATCTATCTTTAAATATTTTTTATAATTTTGGTTATGCTACAATTGTATTATTTTGTTAAGTTGTGCCTATGTTTACAAAATTTTAGGACAATTTAAAGTAAATGTGTAAGGAGCAAATTATGTCAATGGGAATGGTGCGAAAAATAGACGAGTTGGGGCGAGTGGTTATCCCAAAAGAGATGAGACGGGTGCTAAATATCAAGACGGGCAGTTCTGTTGAAATGGTCATAAACGACAACAAGGAAGTGGTGCTAAAAAAATTTTACGAAATCGACAACGTGCTTGATTTTGCAAAGGACCTTAGTGACATAATTTTTGATAAGTTAAATTTAGCAAATATTATTTGCGACGAAGATAAAATCGTTGCAAGCAAGGGTTTTAAAGGTGGGGAAAAGTATTTTGATTTGGTAACTAGTAATGTCACAAGGGAACCTATCAATTTAGACGATAAAATTTTGTACATATTGCCAATAACAAGTGATGGTTACGAAGTGGGGCGAGTGTGCACTTTTTTTCAAGATTTTGACGAAGAAAAGGTATCAAAAGTAGCACTCCTTGTCACATTTGCAAGTATGTTTTTAAAAGGCTAAATATGAAGAAACAATCTTTTGTGTATGGTGCAATTATTTTAAGTATTAGTGGAATTTTATGCAAAATTTTGGGTGCTATATACAAAATTCCGCTGGTAAATGTTTTGTCTCCAAAGGGAATTGGGCTATATTATCTTGTTTTTCCACTTTATGCTTTTTTGCTTACCTTTGTCTCAAATGCTTTTATTATTTCTACTTCAAAAATGGTTAGCAAGTTTGTGGCACAGAATAAGCATAGCGAAGCACACAAGTTTTTTATGTCAACGCTATTTTTTCTTATGTTGGTGGGCACAATTTTAGCAATTTTGCTTTGCTTATTGTCAAAATTTGTCGCCAATTTGCAAGGGGTGGGGGACGCATATATTTGTTATATCGCCCTTGCTCCCGCCTTAATTTTTGTTGCCGTCAGTAGCACTTTTAGGGGGTACTTTCAAGGTTTGCAAAACATGACCCCAAGTGCCTTGTCCAATATCGTCGAGCAACTTTTCAAACTCGTTGTAGGCTTGACCCTAGCAAAAATTTTCATTTCAAAAAGTATCCTTTTAGGTGCCTTTGGTGCTTTGTTGGGAGTGAGTATTTCCGAATTGTCTTCAAGTCTGTTTTTTGTTTTTTATTATTTTTATTTTAGAAAAAAGCATAAAGATTATTTTGATAAAATTGCTGTGGAGAATAAAAATTTTATAACACAAGACAAGTCTTTTAAAAGCAAATTTCAAAAAAGAAGGTTGCAAACAAGGGAAGTTTTTTGCAACGCTTTCCCTTTTATTTTATCTTCAATAATTTTGCCCACAAGTATGGTCGTGGATAGTTTTTTGGTGATAAATATCTTGTTTTCTATGGGCTTTGACAAACTTTTTTCCACAGGACTTTTGGGGCTAAATTCAGGCATCGTGGGCACTCTTGTTGGCTTGCCGTCTACCGTTAGTGTCGCTATTTGTATGACGCTTGTTCCATATCTAGTTTATTCTTATTCTCAAAAAGATTACGACGACGTCTCCCAAAAGGCGAGTTTGACTATCAAACTTAACTTAATCATCACACTCCCATGCTTAATTGTCTTTTTGCTTTTTCCAAAAAATGTTTTGCAACTCTTGTATGCTTCGTCGTTTAGTTGCGAAGGGGAGTTGTCCCTTTGTAGCACTCTTTTATTTTTATCTAGTTCAAGCGTCTTGTATCTTGCCCTTCTTCAAATGTCGACTGCACTCTTGCAAGCGGTGGGGAGAGTGTATTTGCCCGTTGTGAGTTTGCTTATTTCTCTTGCGATAAAAATAGTTTGCGAAATAATTTTGATAAAATATTTTGGGATTGTGGGTGTGGTGATAGCCAATTGCGTGTGCTATTTTCTATCAAGTCTAATCAATTTGTGGCACTTTAGGAAAATTATCCCCGTCAATTTGTCCTTTTATAGGTCGCTTGTTACGCCAATTATTGCTTGTTTTTTTATGTGTCTTGCAATTGTTGTGGGGCTTAAAATATGTTCAAATTTCGTTAGTTTTCGTTTTTCAACTCTTTTTTCCTTTTTTGTTGGCGGAGTTGTGTACTTGTTTTCACTTTTTATGCTCAAAACTTTTACAAAAGAAGAGCAACTTTGCCTATTTAAAAATAAATAATTTGTAAAAAAGTTGAAATTTTGAGGGAATTTTGATAAAATTTTTGTATGAAAATAGCTAACCTTCAATTTGAAAATAATATTTTTTTAGCCCCTATGGCAGGTGTGACGGAAGTTGGGTTTAGAAAACTTTGCAAGTTTTTCGGTGCGGGGCTTACAAGCACCGAGATGATTAGTGTCAAGGGCTTGTTTTATGAGTCAAAAAAGACCTTGGAGATGCTCACAACTTTTGACGAAGAGACTCCAAAGTGTGTGCAACTTTTCGGTCACGAGCCAAAAATTTTTGAAGCAGTTATAAAAAGTGGCGTGCTAGACAAGTTTGATATTTTGGACATAAACATGGGGTGCCCAGCCCCAAAAATTGTCAAAAATGGCGAAGGCAGTGCCTTGATGAAAAATTTTGCATTGGCAGAAGAGATTATATCCACTTGTGTTAAGAATTTTAAAGGGCTTGTCAGTGTGAAATTTAGAAAAGGTTTTGGTAATGGTGACAACATCGCAAAAGAGTTTGCCCAAATGTGCGAGAGAGCGGGGGCAAGTTTTATCACCTATCACCCAAGGACAAAAGAGCAAGGCTATAGCGGGGCGGTCAACTTTGACGACCTAAGGGAAGTGGTGGGGGCTGTAAATATCCCCGTTATTGCAAGCGGTGACATTGTGGATAAAGACACTTTTCGTTTAGCGTTGTCCATGGGCGTTGCGGGCGTTATGATAGGTAGAAAAGCCGTCGGTTGCCCCGAGATATTTAGTCTGTTGCAAGATAAAAAAGTTGATTTAACAAAAAACGAAATCGCCAAGATGCACCTAGATATTTTAAAGCAATATTACAAGGGCAAGGAACTTGTAAATATTTTCAAGCGTCATGCTCTTGCCTACACTTTGGGAGAAACGGGCGGGGTGGAAAAACGCAAAAAAATTGCCCAAGCCCAAAACCTTGAAGATATTGAAAGAGAACTTTTTTCTTAATTTTCACATTTAAAAAGAATTGCATACAATGAAGTGATGGTTGAGATAAAAAGAAATAATCACACAATAATCATTTTTCCCTTTGAAGATAGTACTCCCACAATAGACTTTTTGCAATTTTTAGAAGATTTTTTTGTAGAAAAGTCTAATAATATGAAGGTTTTTCAATTAAAAAACTACAAAGAACTTTGGCAATTAATCAAAGATGCCAAGAAACACTCCAAAAAAGATTGTATATATATAGGTTGCTTTTACCTTTTGATTGATGGGAAAAAAGAAAGCAACGCCTTTTGTGTGCAAGATAAAAAAATCACAATTTTTGGGGAAAGTTTTGTAAAAAAACATATTTCTTTTTTGCTTGAGAAAGAAATTTTTTCTATTTTTGTTGACCTTGATAGCGTCTATAAAACCAACTCCAAAGCAATTTTTTTATGCAATTTTTTAAGAGAAGAAAACGACCAAAATATTTATAATTTTAGCGACAAAACAAGAATATATATC
>CAVHMC010000094.1:0-3585 GCA_963636895.1 Oscillospiraceae bacterium
GTAAAAAACAAATAAAAAAATCAAACAAAAATCAGAAAAATTTAAAAATACATAAAAAAATATAAAAAAAATTAAAAATTTATAAAAACAAACTTAAATATTAAATAAAACAAAAATCAAATTAAAAATAAACAAAATTATGTAAAGGGGATATGTTTATATGAAAGAGCCAAGAAGGATAGATAAAGTTATTAAAAGTTCTTTTATAACGGCAATTGCCTTGAGTGTAGCGTTTGTTTTGGGAATTCCAGCTATAATTTTTGGTGCAATAGGCGGGAAGTGGGCTCTCTTAATTTTAGGTATAATTGCAGGTGTTGTAGGCTTTTACGGTACACCTTTTGCATGGATTTCGTATGGGGAAAAGAAAAGGGCATCGCGTGTCGTTGATTGTGTGACAAGGGAGCATATATTGAGTGTTAGGGAGATAGCAACACAACTGCAATGGAGTGAAAAAGAAGTCAAAAGCATTGTCCAAAAATCAATTGTCAACAACTATATCGCGGGGTACATTTTTGATGGCGAGAAGTTGACTTTAAACGAAAAAAGACCACAAAGAAAAGAGCGTGTGCAAAACAAGTGCTCCGCTTGTGGTGCAACTCTTTTGAGAACAGAAACGGGCTTTTGTTGCCCTTACTGCGGTGCTAGTTTTGAAGAAAAATAACCTTTATAAAAACATTTCAATAAAAATAGTTGACTAATCTTTACAAAAGTTGTATTATAAAACTAACCTAAGGCAAAGGGGCTCGTGATACTCCGACAAAATAGCGACCTACTTTGTTTTATGGAGTTTATTAAAAGGAGTAAAAAAATGGACAAAGCAAAGAAACAAGAGATTATCAAAACCTTTGGCAGAAATGACAAGGATACAGGCTCTACTGAGGTTCAAATTGCACTTTTGACTGAGAGAATTAATCATTTGACAGAACACTTGCAGGCAAACAAGCAAGACAACCACAGCCGTAGAGGTCTTATTCAACTTGTTGGTCAAAGAAAGGGACTTTTGGCATATCTTGAAAAAGAAGATATTGCAAAATACAGAGAGCTAAAGAAAGCACTCAATATTAGATAACTTAATAGCGGGTAGAAATCATATAGGTGTTTTTTGCTCGCTTTTTTGTTTTTTTTAACCATTAATTGACAAAAAGTAAAGGAGAATAAAAATGGAAAATGTATTTGAGACCACCGTTGGCGGACGAAAACTTGTAGTCAAAACGGGAAAATACAGCGAACAAGCAAACGGGACTTGTTGGGTCAAATGTGGGGACACTGTTGTTCAATGCAACGTGACTATGGCAGAAAAGCCAAGAGATGGGATAGATTTTTTCCCACTAGGTGTTGATTTTGAAGAAAAAATGTATTCGGTAGGCAAAATCCCGGGTGGGTTTAAGAAAAGAGAAGGGAGACCAAGCGACAAGGCTATCTTGACTTCGCGTCTTATAGATAGACCTTTGAGACCGCTATTTCCAAAAGGGTTTTACAACGATGTTGCAGTTGTTTGCACTGCGTTGTCTGTCGACCCTGATATTGCACCAGAGCCACTTGCTATGGTTGCGTCGTCAGTTGCTTTGAGTATTTCAGACATACCTTTTGCAGGCCCTACGGGGAGTGTTGTTGTCGGGTGTGTAGACGACAAGTTTATTATCAATCCAACTTTGGAAGAAAGAGAAAAGAGCGATATGCACGTCACAGTTTCTGGCACGCATGATGCAATTTTGATGGTGGAAGCGGGGGCAAAGGAAGTCAGTGAGCAAAAGATGCTCGACGCTATTATGTTTGCTCATGAAGAAATCAAGAAATTGGTCGAGTTCCAAAACGAAATCGTAAAGAAAATCGGCAAGGAAAAGCGAACGGATATGCCTTTGTTCCTTCCAAGTGAAGAAGTTGATAAACTTGTAAGAGAATATGCTGACGAAAAACTTGACTATGCCCTTGACACGACGGATAGAGAGACAAGACAAAATAGACAAGAAGAAGTTGAGAAAGATGTTTATGCTCATTTTGCGGAGACTTTGGCTGGAAAAGAAGGCGAGATTGGCGACGTTTTGTACAAAATGACCAAGGAAAAGGTTAGAGCAAAGATTTTGAACAAAGGCGTTAGACCTGATGGAAGAAAACTTAAAGAAATTCGTCCAATTTGGTGCGAAGTGGGCGTCCTTCCAAGAGTTCATGGCAGTGCGGTGTTTACTCGTGGGCAAACACAAGTGCTAAATTGCTGTACTTTGGGGACTTTGAGCGAAGGGCAAAAGTTGGAAGGTCTTGACGAAGAAGACAACAAGAGATATATCCATCAATACAACATGCCACCATATGCAACGGGAGAAGCGAGACCTCTCAAGAGCCCGGGTAGACGTGAGATAGGGCATGGTGCTTTGGCAGAACGTGCACTTGAGCCGGTTATTCCAAGTGAAGAAGAATTCCCTTACACGCTTCGTCTTGTGAGTGAAGTGTTGAGTTCCAACGGTTCCTCATCTATGGCAAGTGTGTGTGGGTCAACTTTGTCTCTTATGGACGCAGGCGTGCAACTAAAAGCCCCTGTTGCAGGTATTGCAATGGGACTTATCAAGGATACAAATAGCAACAATGTAGCTGTTTTGAGCGATATTCAAGGGTTGGAAGATTTCTTGGGCGATATGGACTTCAAAGTTGCTGGGACGGAAAAGGGTATCACTGCTATTCAAATGGATATTAAGATAAAAGGTATCGATAAGGCCATTTTGACCACTGCTCTCAACCAAGCAAGAGAAGGTAGAATGCATATCTTGGGCATTATGCTTGATACAATTGCTGAACCTAGAAAGGAACTCAGCAAGTTTGCTCCAAAGATTATAAGTTTTGAGATTGACCCAGAGAAAATTGGCGATGTTATAGGCTCGGGCGGAAAAGTTATCAACAAGATTATTGAAGAAACGGGTGTCAAGATTGATATTGATGACGACGGCAAAGTGCTTATCGCAAGCGTGGATAGCGATAAGGCTGAGCGTGCAAAGGAGATAATTTTGAGCATTGCTTCCAATATCGAAGTGGGGGCAACTTACGTCGGCAAGGTTGTAAGAACAATGCAATTTGGTGCTTTTGTCGAAATTACGCCTTCAAAAGACGGTATGATACACATTTCAAAATTGTCCGATAAGAGAGTAGAAAAGGTTACCGACGTCGTTAACGTTGGCGATACTGTCAAAGTTCAAGTCATAAAAGTTGACAATACAGGCAGGGTAGACCTAAAACTTCTTGAAATTGTAAAATAATTTAAAGTATTAAAAAATATTAAAATATTAAGGCGTCAAAATATCAAAAATGCTAGTTGTGCCAAAATATTAAATCATTAAAAATATCAAAGGAATGATAGAAAAATTTTGATAATAAAAATAAAAGGTCACTTTGGGAGTTGTCCCAAGGTGATTTTTATGTGCAAAAATTTTTTATTACATTACCAAACACACAAAGCAAAAGAAATTAAAGACAAGATATATACATGCAAAATTTTTGTGTGATTTTTTATTTTTTTAAAAAAGCACGTTAAAAAAACAAAAAACGATGCAAAATTTATTTGATTTTATAAAAATTTTTTAATATATAAATTTTTTG
>CAVHMC010000095.1:0-3564 GCA_963636895.1 Oscillospiraceae bacterium
TAACTTTTTTAATTTTAGATTTGTGAGTTAAAAGCCAAATTTTAAATTAAAAACAAATGTATTTGTGCAAGTTGCACAAAAAATATTTTTTTAGGAAGTAAGTCTTTTCAAACTCATTTTTTTGTGTTATACTTCAAGTGTACTTAAGATTACATTACTTGCTTTTAGTTTTTTTAGTTTTTTAAAAAGAGAGGTGTGTATGAAAGTTTCCCCATATGTTGAGTGGTTGGTGCTAAGAGCCCTTGTAAAAGAGAATAACAAGGAGTTAAGTTCCAAGATTGCCAAACAAAATGGTATAAAAAGTGAAGGGTTTTCCTACAACTTTAGGTCTATTGCCGAAAATTTTATGATGTTTGACAATGTTGCGTATGCTAAATACAAAAATTTGCCTAAAAACAAGACTTGGCTAAACCATCTTTCAAGTGATGATTTGTTTTGTTTTTTTAACTTTCAAAACAAGATTTTGAGCGTGAACCACCTTTTTGACATTGATAGCATCTCTTTTTGTTTGATTAATTCTAATATGAATTTTTTTGAGAAAAAACTAGATTTTACAGGCAAACCTAAAAGAGAAAAAAATGATAAAAAAGGCAGAAGACCTGATGTGTCTGAAGAACTTGTGAAGGAAATTTTGGCGGATAATGCAGAAAAACGCGCCGAAATTGTTGAGATGTACTATGAAAAGAAGATACCAATTGAGAAACAGTTTGACAAAAAATTGGGCTTTAATCTTGGAAGATATCAAGACATTGTAAAAAATGAAGTGGAAAAAAGAGAAGAAGAAAGGCAGACTCGCGAGACGATGGAAAAAATAAAGAAGGCTAATCCATACTTGCCCGGTTTCATGGAAGAAATTGAAAAAAATGAAAATAATGGCAACCCATATGAAAAAGAATTTGAGTTGTGACGATTTGGTCGAGTATAAAAAAACGTAATATCCGCTAAAATAAAGGAAAGTAGACATTTTTGATGTTTACTTTTCTTGTTTTAAAACCAATTGGTCGATAAAAATAAAAAAATCTTTTAAAATCTATTGACATTATTTTTTAAATCATTTACACTATCAAAGCAAGTTTAATTTAGATGACCGGTTATTCGGTATTTAACAACGACGAGTTTTTATTCTAAAATAAACTAGTATAATATTACTATTTTTGCGTTAAGTTGTTATTTATATTTAGCAAAACGCAAAGGCAACTTGGAAAAGTCAAAATATTTGAAAAAACTCAAAGCAAAGATTTTGTAAAAGCGATTTTAAGTAAATTTTAAAAATTTTAATTTTTTTTAAAAAAATTAGTCAAGAAAAAAAATTGTAAAAATTTGTGATTGAGTTGCTTGTGTGCTTGGGTTTAAGTTGCTTTCAAAAAATAGTGATATTTGGAGTAAAAGGTTAAAATTTTATTCAGGCTAGAAGAAAAACTCAAAAACGAAAAATGTGTTTATAAGGCAAATTAGACAAACTTGTAGTTTACTATGAGGAGACAAAAATGGAAAAAGGTACATATCAACCAAACAAGAGAAGAAGACAAAAAGTTCATGGCTTTAGAAAAAGAATGGCTACCAAAAACGGAAGAAAGGTTTTGAGTAGACGTAGAAATCGTGGCAGAAAAGTTCTTGCTGTGTAACGAGTATGTTATCAAAGGAAAATAGATTAAGAAAGAAAAAAGAATTTGCCTACATTTACAAGAAAAACAATTGTTTTTACACAAAGCATCTTTCTCTCTACGTTGTGCCTACCAAAGCACCTTTTAGCAAGGTAGGGTTTACCGTAAGCAACAAGGTCGGCAATAGTGTAGAAAGGCACAAAATAAAGAGACGACTTAGCGAAATTGTGCGAGTTATTTTGCCTAGTTTACCTAAAAAAAATTATATTTTTGTGGCAAGACTTGGTGCAAAAGATTTGAATTTTGAAGAACTAAAAAAAGAAGTTTTAGAGATAGTTGAAAAAGCAAACAAAAAGGCGTAAAATCCTTTTGTTATGCGGGTTTCAAAGAATAAAATGAAAGTAAAAAATGTTTTTAAAAAAATCTTTTATTGTCTCACTTTTCCACTTTTAGTGCTTGTAAAATTGCTTGTGTATTTTTACAAATTTTGTATATCGCCCATAATCAGGCCTTGTTGCAAATTTATCCCTAGTTGCTCCACTTACTTTTTGCAAGCGGTCGACGAATATGGTGTTTTTAAAGGTAGTTTTCTTGGAATAAAGCGAATTTTTAGGTGCAATCCCAAAAGTAAAGGTGGGTTGGACCCAGTTAACCCTAACATTAAAGGAAAGGTAAAATGGATATTATAAATCTCTTAGGCTCGGCTTGGCCAGATGGCAATGTTTGGGCAACGCTTATAAAAATCTTTGATGTGGGAAGTTACGCTTGGACAATTATTTTGTTTACGCTTGTTTTGAAACTTGTTTTGACACCGCTCGACTTTTTTCAAAGATATTCGACAAACAAAACTACTCGTGCTCAGGCAAAACTCAAGCCACAACTAGAGAAATTGCAAAAACAATATGGGCAAAATCAGACACTTCTTTATCAAAAGCAAAATGAACTTTACAAAAGATCAGGCTTTTCGATGAAAGGCAGTTGCATCGTTATGCTTGTTTATATGGTGGCCACCTTGGTCATTTTCTTAACGCTTTATAGTTCTATCCAATACATAGCGGGCTTTAAAATAAAAAATCAATACGAGACCTTGCAAAACACTTATTATAGTAGTTATAATGCAAAATACAATATTTATTATGGAATAAACCCAACTGATTTGGAGAGTAAAACAACCCAGGAAGAAAAAGACGCATATATTTCTGAAAAAATAAACGCAAAAAGAAAGGCAATAAAAAACCAACTTGATATGACTGACGAGATGTTTAGTGGTTTAGAAGACGATGCGTTGCAAGCAAAAATTGACGAGGAGATTGACAAGAAAATAGAAGAAGTGTTGACTTCTTATAAAGAAGAAGCACAGGACCTTGTGGTTGAAAAATATATTGAGATAAAAGACAGTTGGCTTTGGATAAAAAATATTTGGATAGCGGACAAGCCTACTGTGAACGAGATATTGACTTATAGTGCTTATACAAGCTCCACAGGCGATAAAACAGTTACACAAGAAGAATATGAGACCGTTATGGCAAAACTTTTGAACGGGGACAAAAACACGAATGGGCCAAATGGATATTATATTTTGTCAATATTGGTCGTTTTGGTGTCGCTCTTGTCGCAATTTATTTCTAAAAAAATGATGCAACCAAAAGACGGTGCCCAAACACAAAGTCAAGGCGCTATGGCAAAAGTTATGATGTTCTTCTTGCCGGTTGTTATGCTTTTGTTTACATTAAGGTCGAGTTCAATTTTCTCAATTTATATGCTAGCCAACTCGCTTATTTCTACCCTTCTTATGCCACTTACGACGAAACTTTGCAACGTGATAGCGGATAAAAAGGAAAAGAAAGAAGAAGAAAAGACCAAAATTGATTACAGTAGATATTGATGTAAATAAGTAAAAATTTTTGGTTGTTTCTTTAAAAATTTAATTTAAAAGAGTCTAATTTATAAAGATTATATG
>CAVHMC010000096.1:0-3536 GCA_963636895.1 Oscillospiraceae bacterium
ATTATATCTAATTACGACCGATATTTAGCCCCCATAGTGAGGGGGGCTGTCAACGCAGTTGACTGGGGGTTGAAAAATGTTATTATTTCTCAAAGGAATACAAAATGTACCAGTACAACAAAAATAACATAAAGTTAGCACGTGCAATGCGGAAAAATATGACACCTTGGGAATTAAAATTGTGGAATTTTCTAAAAACATTGCCTCAAAAATTTTATAGACAAAAGGCAATAGGCAACTATATAGCCGATTTCTATTGTTGTAAAGCAAAACTAATTATAGAACTTGACGGCTCGCAACACTATCAAGATAAAAATATACAAAACGATATTATACGAACAAAATTTTTTGAGTCTCTTGGATTGGTCGTTGTACGATATACAAATTTGGATATAGATAAAAATTTTGGCGTTGTGTGTGAAGATATTTATAATAGGGTAAATAAGATGGATTGACAACCCCACCGCCCGTTGGGCACCTCCCCTCACTAGGGGAGGTGTTTTTTTATAACCGATATTTAGCCCCCTTGCTATGGGGGCTATTTTAAAGATATATCATTTACGCTCCCCCTTGTAAGGGGGAATATTTTTTTATATGTCTTGACATATCCCCCTCACAAGGGGGAGTATATTAAAAAACCAATTGCGTACACACTTCCTCACAAGGGGGAGTAACTTTTTTTAAAAGTTAAGAAAATATAGCAAATAAATTTTAAAAAAATAAACATATATTTTTTTTACAAAACCCCCTTAATTTTGTTGCGTTTATATTAAAAATAATATAAAATCTACTTTTGGTTTAAGGAGATTTTACTATGGAAAATAAAAAGTATGTTTACCTTTTCAGTGAAGGTAATGCGAAAATGAGAGAAATTTTGGGGGGCAAGGGCGCCAATTTGGCAGAAATGACCAACCTACATCTCCCTGTTCCACAAGGGTTTACAATTTCGACTGAGGCGTGTACTCAATATTATGAGGACGGCAAGAAAATCAACAGCGAAATTGAAAGCCAAATTATGGAATATATCGGCAAAATGGAGCAAATCACCGGCAAGAAATTTGGAGATAAGGAAAATCCTCTCCTTGTGTCTGTCAGAAGTGGGGCTAGAGCCAGTATGCCTGGTATGATGGATACTATTTTGAACTTGGGGCTCAATGAAGAAGTGGTCGAGATTTTGTCCAAAAAGTCTAATAATCCACGTTGGGCTTGGGATAGTTATAGAAGATTTATCCAAATGTATAGCGATGTCGTTATGGAAGTGGGCAAGAAGTATTTCGAGCAACTTATCGACAAAATGAAGGAAAGAAAGGGTGTCACTCTTGATATTGAACTTGATGCAGATGACCTAAAAGAACTTGCAAGAGAGTTTAAGGCGGAGTACAAAGAAAAGATTGGGCAAGACTTCCCAACCGACCCAAAAGAGCAACTTATGGGGGCAATTAAGGCTGTGTTTAGAAGTTGGGACAACCCAAGAGCCAACTATTATAGAATGCAAAACGACATTCCATACAGTTGGGGGACTGCAGTCAACGTGCAAATGATGGTGTTTGGCAACTTGGGCGAAACAAGTGGCACAGGCGTTGCCTTTACTCGTGACCCAGCGACAGGCGAAAAGCACTTGATGGGCGAGTTTTTGATGAACGCGCAAGGGGAAGACGTCGTGGCAGGTGTAAGGACTCCAATGCCTATTGACAAAATGAAAGAGGTTATGCCAGAAGTCTATGACGAATTCAATAGAATTTGCAAAATTTTGGAAGACCACTACAAAGACATGCAAGATATGGAGTTTACAATAGAAGATAGAAAACTTTATATGCTTCAAACAAGAAACGGCAAGAGAACTGCAAGGGCTGCCATCAAAATTGCTTGCGATTTGGTCGACGAAGGCATGATAACGGAGCAAGAAGCGTTGATGCAAATTGACCCAAAGAGCCTAGACTCGCTTTTGCACCCACAATTTGACCCTAAAGCATTGAAGTCAGCAGAACCTATTGCTCAAGCACTTGCAGCGTCTCCAGGTGCTGGTTGCGGAAGCATTGTATTTACTGCAGAAGACGCAGTAGAAAAGGGCAAGAAAGGCGAAAAAGTTGTTCTTGTTCGTCTTGAGACTTCTCCAGAAGACATCGAAGGTATGCACTATGCACAAGGTATTTTGACTGTTCGTGGTGGCATGACTTCTCACGCTGCTGTTGTTGCTCGTGGAATGGGTGCATGCTGTGTTTCAGGCTGTGGCGACATCAAAATGGACGAAGAAAACAAACGTTTCTTCTTAAATGGAAAGACCTATAAAGAAGGAGACATAATATCTCTTGACGGCTCCACAGGAAAGGTTTATGAAGGACAGATAAAGACTGTTCCGGCAAACACCAACGATGGCGATTTTGGTCGTATCATGGCTTGGGCAAACAAGTACAAAGTTTTGGGAGTTAGGACAAATGCGGACACTCCAGCGGACGCAAAACAAGCAAAAGAGTTTGGGGCAGAAGGCATTGGACTTTGCAGAACAGAGCATATGTTCTTCGACCCAGATAGAATAAGTGCAATAAGAGAAATGATTTGTGCGGACACTGTCGAGCAAAGAGAAAAGGCTCTTGCAAAACTTGAACCTATGCAACGTGGCGACTTTGAAAAGTTATATGAGGCTCTCGAAGGGCTCCCTGTCACGATAAGATTCCTTGACCCACCTTTGCACGAATTTGTGCCAACAGCGGAAGCGGATATTGAAAAACTTGCAAAATCACAAGGCAAGACCGTTTTTGAAGTTAAACAAATTATTGCCGAACTTCACGAGTTTAACCCTATGATGGGACATCGTGGTTGTAGACTTGCAGTGACATATCCTGAGATTGCAAAAATGCAAACAAGAGCTGTTATCAAGGCTGCTATAAATGTGATGAAAAAGCACCCAACTTGGAACATTGTCCCAGAAATAATGATTCCACTTGTGGGAGAAGTGAGAGAACTTAGATACGTAAAGGGTATCGTTTGCGAAACTGCCGACCAAGTTATAAAAGAAGAAAATGTAAAACTTAACTATAAAGTTGGCACTATGATTGAAATTCCAAGAGCGGCAATTTTGGCTGACGAGATTGCTCAAGAAGCAGAATTCTTCTCTTTTGGGACAAACGACCTTACACAAATGACTTTTGGTTTCAGTCGTGATGACGCGGGCAAATTCCTTTCAAGTTATTACAGTAAGAAGATTTACGAGTCTGACCCATTTGCAAGACTTGACCAAAATGGCGTGGGCAAACTTATCCAAATTGCAGTCGAAAAAGGGCATGCGACAAGAAAAGATATCCATATGGGTATTTGTGGCGAGCATGGTGGAGACCCATCTTCTATCGAATTTTGTCAAAGAGTTGGGCTTGACTATGTGTCTTGTTCACCTTTTAGAGTGCCTATCGCAAGACTTTCGGCAGCACAAGCAAATATCAAATTTCCAAGAAAGTAATTTTGTCTAAAAACTTTACAAAATATCAATTTTACAAAATATTTTTGATAAAAGATTATACAAACATTTTAGAAAATAATTG
>CAVHMC010000097.1:0-3534 GCA_963636895.1 Oscillospiraceae bacterium
CGTTATTATTTTGTAAAAATATTTTAATTTTATTTTCTAAAAATTTTTAATTTTTTATTTTGTGAAAAATTTTAATTATTTTTGTGAAAAATTTTTAATTTTTTTATGTCAAATTTTTAGTTTTTATATAAAAAAGGACCTTAAGCACGATAAAAAGTGCCAAGGTCTAATGTGAAAAATTATTAAATAAGGCAAATATAGGTTGCTTTTTTAAATAAAACGCTTAAATCTTAACTTTTTTTAACTAATCTTCTATAAAGCAAAGTGCGGTGGCAAGGTCGAGCGTGTGAGAAATACTAATGTCTATTTTGCGATTTTTAAGCAACGAAGAAAGTTTTTCGTTTTGAGTGTTGACATAGGGAGCCCCGTTTTTGTCGTGCAAAATCTCAATATCAAGTGGAGATAACTTGACGTAAAAGCCCACCTTGAGTGCTTTTGAAACGGCCTCTTTTGCACAAAAACAGCCCGCCATGTGGTCAAGTTTGAATTTAAACTTATCAAAATATTCCTGCTCATTTTTTGTAAAAATTTTTGCTTGTTTTTTTTTGTCTAGCATTGTTTCAAATCGTTCCACTTTTTCTATGTCAATCCCGACCATCACTCATCTTCTCCTTTAAAAATTTTATTTAAACATGGCATAATATCTTCACTCGTGTAGCCTTTTGACGACAAATATCTATAAGCTTTTTGCTTTGTTTTTAAATCAAGTGGCTTGTTTTTTAGATATTTTTGGGCTACAAACACAACTTGTTCGCCATCGCAAGCGTATTCTTCCAAGGTTTCATTTATCAAAGTTTCCGCAACGCCCTTTTGTTTTAGCATTGAGGCAAGTTTTCTTTTGCCTTGATTTTTTGTTTTATATTTAACAAAATTCGTGGCAAAAACCTTGTCGTCTACAAAGCCATAACTTTTGAGTTTTTCAGCCACAAAATCTACGACTTCTTGAGAAAATTCCTTATCCTTTAAATATCTTTTCAACTCTCTTTCACTTTTTTGGTATTTGGCGATATAGCCAAGTGCTTTGTTTAATGCAACTTCTTTTTCACTATCATTTTTGAAATAATTTAACTCATTTTCAGTTATCTCTTGCCCAACTTTTAGATGATTTTTGACAACAGTTTCGAGTGACAAACCGCACTCAAAATTGTTATCAACATACAAATTTACCCTATTTTTATTCTTTTTTTGTATTTCAATATTTGTTATTTTCATTTTTTCCCACATATTTATATTCGTGCATGTCTACAATTTTCTCTGCAAGTGTGTACAAATTTATATCGTTTTCGTCAACAAAAATGGAAAAATTTACATCACTAGAAAATTTTTCATCTTCAATCAAATCGCCATTTTTTGTGGCAATTTTTTTAAGCCTATCAAAATTTTCATACGAACATGTCATAAAAAAATGTTTCTTTTTTGTGACTTCCACAATATTTTTTAGGCTTAACTCAGTGGCTTCTTTGTACGCCCTAGCAAGCCCACTTGTACCCAATTTTATTCCACCAAAATATCGCACAACAAAGGCGACAACGTTGACTAGATTTTTTTCTTTTAGTGCGTTGAGCATTGGCACACCCGCCGTTCCACTAGGCTCGCCATCGTCACTAAAAAAACACTCAATTTTGCCACTATCAATTATACTTGCATAACAAATATGTGTGGCGGACGGATACTCACTTCTCATTTTTTTTATCAAATTTGACTGTTCCACAAGATTATTACAAGGAAAAATGAAAGAAAGGAATTTCGACCTTTGCTCGACAAGTTTCCCCACTTGAGGCGAAAAAATGCTATTCATTTTTATCAAGTTGCTCTTTTTTATTTTCTATTTTTTCATTTTTTTTGTCAAATTTGTCCGTTTTTCGAGTAAATTTCAATTTTTGAAAGAAAATTTTTCTATCTTCCTTGCTCATTTTCCTAAATAAAAACCAAAGAATATCTAGCACTTGCAAAGGTATCGCAACCATAAAAATAAGCCAAATTTGTGGCAAAGGCACGCACATGTAAATCGCCAAAGCACAAGTCCAAATAAGGAAGGACACAACAATTCCGTTAAGCAAATTGGTGCACCAAAGAGATGTAAACACCAAAATGACGATATATGACACTGGAATTGCGATAACAAAACACTTCCAAGCCTCAAAAAAAGATTCTGGGATAAAGTTTTGTGCTATGAAAAAGAAAATTATTGCGACAAGCCACACCAACGAAACGGATAAAAGGGTAATCATAAGTTGTCTACCCGTCAACAGTTTGTTCTTTTTGTCTTTATTTTCTTCTTTTGGCTTTTTTATTTCTTCTTCATGCAAAAAGTCATTGACCGTCACGCCATAAAGGTCGGCAAGACGCTTTAGGGTCGTAACTTCAGGTATTGCATCTCCACGCTCCCACCTAGAGACGTTCTTGTCCGAGTACATAAGTTTATCCGCCAACTCCATTTGTGTAATGCCCGCCTGCTTACGATATCTCAACAAATTATTGGCGATAGTTTTTCTCAACTTTTCGTTTTCGTCATAATTATCCATAGAGACATATTAATATAAATTGAAAAATTTGGCAACTAAATCGCAAAATTTAACTAAAAAATTGTTAACCTTAGACAACGAATTTTGAAACTAATATAAAAAAAGATAGTGTCTAATATATATTGTTCCTTTTTATTCTGCTAGTTTCAATAGTGCTAGTCCTTGCATCATTTTTTTAAAATAAGGTTAAGTTTTTTTATTTTAAAAAGTTTTTAATATACTTCCCTAACATTTCAAATATTTGCCCGTTACCTTGCACTGTCCCCATTTTTATGTTCTCGTAGCTCAGCTGGACATTTCAAATACTTGCCCGTCACCTTGCACTTTTTCTAACGATTATGTAGATATATTTTTTAGAAATTAATCAAGGCAAGCATCACAAAAATCGCTCCCGACAAAAAAGAACTATCCACACTAAAAATTTTGGCCATTTTGTTGCCCATATAAAACCCAAGCAAGAAAAAAAGCATATGAAACAAAAAAATAAAGGCAACGAAATAAAATTTGCCAACAAAATTTGAACAAAAAATTATCACCGCAACAATGTTTTCAACAACAAAAATCGACAAGAGAAGAATAAAATCTAAGGGTGTCAATTGAGAAGAATTTTGATTTTTAAAATTAATTTTGCTTGCAACCTTGGTTTTTAGCCCGAAAAATTGCTCTTTTAGTGCCAAAAGAATATAATAAAAACCAAAGGCCAATAAAATATAATTGCCAAAAGAATTTAAAAACACACGAAAATTGGCAAGTTCTATAAAATTGTATATTTCAAAAAATAAGCATAAAATGAGTGCATTTAAAATATTTATTATTAAAAAATCAATTGGACTTAATTTTACATTTCTACTTCCAAACCCAAGCGAGTAACCAAAAGCGTCAAGGCTTAGCGAAAAGGCAAAAAAAATAATGGATAACATAAAACATAATATGTTATTCCATTAAAATTTGTAATAAAAAAATAATTAAAATAAATTAAAAAAAGAATAAATTAACAACTTTTATTTGA
>CAVHMC010000098.1:0-3504 GCA_963636895.1 Oscillospiraceae bacterium
ATTTTTTTACAAAAACGAAAAACTATTTACAAATCTCAATTCTATTGGAGAAAAAATTGTAAAGATTTTTTAGCAAATTTTCTTTTAAAAAGCTATCACAATGAATAATAATTTTTTCGGGATTAAGTGCGATGAGCGAAGTGAGAAGTTTGTTGTCGTCGTAAACGATATTTTTGTCGAGCAAAAAGTCTTTTATGACCTTCCCTTCCATATCGCACAAAAGATAGCAATCTTTTTTTGTAAAGATATTGACAGCATAGCACCTATAATCAAGATTGCTTATAAGGAACTTGATAAGTTCGACAAAACTGTCTTCACTTAACAAATACATAATATTATCATTGGCGAGAGTTACAAGCTCGTCCCATTTTGTCTTTAAAAATTTCAGTCTAAAGTTGATAAAGGAACCAAAATAGATTGATTTTTCAAAATTTAGGCTTTCCATGATAATTTGCTTGTCCATCTCGCTATCAAAGCAAACAAGTGTTTGCAAAAAAATATGCATGTTGACAGAAGAGTCAATTTCAAAAGAAAGACGAGACAAAATATAGTCTTTTTTGTAAATCGTCAAAATCATTTCCGCAAGGTTTTCTTTTAAAAAGGACGTGGTACGCTCCATTTTATCTCTTGGCACAGCGACAAGGACTTTGTATGTCTCTTGCAGAAAAATACTTACGACAACGCCCTTTATATTTTTAATAAAAGGCTTTATTTTGTCGACAAAAATCTTGGACTCATTTTCGCTATCAAAACACAAACAATATTCCCACATAGAATTTTCCACAAAACTATTTTATGCAAAAAAAATGTGAATACTCACAGCAAACAAAAATATTATTTGTAAATTTTTAGCAAAAAAAGGTGTATTATAAAACCTTTACCTATTTAGAAACTTAATTGGAATTTTGAAGATAAAAATGTTAAGTCATTTTTTTTGGTTAAAACCTAGGAAAATTTTAAATAAAAAATTTTTATATAAAAAGAGTGACACTCGCACCCTTGCGCTTGCCAAAGGCAAGCATTTGCAAGTGCAAACAAATTAAACTCTTGTTTAATTTGCAAGGGTGCGAGTGTCACTCTTGTCATATCCCTTTAAAATTTACTTATTCTTTAAAAAATTCAATATATCCAAACTTATTTCATAAGTGGGAAAAGCACCACGTCACGAATTGACTCTTGATTGGTAAGCAAGCACATAAGCCTATCTACACCAAAACCAAGCCCAGAAATTGGTGGCATACCATGTTCCATGGCGGTCAAAAAGTCTTCGTCAAGTTCCATTGCTTCATCGTCGCCTTGAAGTCGAGCCTTGGCTTGTTCTTCTAAAGCTTCTCTTTGAACGATAGGGTCGACAAGTTCGCTATAAGCCTTGCAAATCTCGTCACCGCAAACAAGCACTTGGAACATATCAATTCGTCTATTATCTTCGTCATTTCTTCGTGCAAGCGGCACAAGGCAAGCAGGATAATTGTACAAAACGGTAGGCTCAATTATATTTTCTCTAATTTTTCTTTTATAAATAAAATCAATAACACCGCCAACGGTCTTGCACTCCGCAAAATCGTTCATTTCAAATAGTCCCGTCTCGACAACTTTTTCTTTCAAACTATTTACGTCCTTGTACTCTAAGACGTTGAAGCCCAAAATTTCGTTGATTTTTTCCGTATAATTGATACGATTAAATTCTTTTGAAAAGTCAAGTGTATGTCCTTTAAATTGCAAGACCATACTACCATCGTCGTTTACAGTCCTTATTGCTTCCCTAATAAATTTGGTAAAAAATGCAATATTGTCTTCAAAATTCCAATAAGAAGCGTACCACTCGACCATAGTAAATTCTTGCAAATGGCTCGTGTCCATGCCTTCATTTCTAAAACATTTTGCTACTTCAAAAACTCTATCAAAACCGCCCGCGATGACCCTTTTTAGATAAACTTCAGGGGCGATACGAAGGTTGCAAATCTTGTTGAGAGCGTTATGCTTTGTGAAAAAAGGTTTTGCACTCGCACCGCAAACGGCACTTTGCAAAATAGGGGTCTCGACTTCGGTAAAGCCGTTTTCTTCAAGAAAATGTCTAATAAAAGACAAGAATTTGCTTCTTTTTAAAAAGACTTTCCTACTTTCTTCATTTGACACAAGGTCCATACTGCGTTCTCTATATCTTTGGTCAAGATTTACGAGCCCATGGAATTTTTCTGGCAAAGGCAAAACAGCCTTGGACAAAAGAGTAAAGTCTCTTGTCCTTACGGTCCTTTCGCCAGTGTGAGTGGTATAAAGTTCCCCTTCAACGCCTACAAAATCGCCCACGTCGACCATAGTTTTGAAAAAAGCATATTTTTCTTCATCGACTTCGTTGCGACTTATGCTTATTTGAAGGCGAGCATTGACGTCTTCGAGCGCAAAAAAACTAAGTTTGCCCATAACTCTTCTAAAAGTCATTCGTCCACAAACTCTTACCTTCTCCCCATCTGGCAAATTTTTTGCTTCAAAAAGGGTGTGAGTCCTGTCAAATTTATCCGCATAGACGACAACGCCCTTATCTTTTAATGTCTTAATTTTATTTTTTCTTATATCAATCTCGCTAGACAAATTTTGTGTGTCCATTACTTCTTTCCTTTGTTCTTATCCTCAATTTTTTGTCTTTCTTCTTCTTCGTCCATAAGTTTGTTGTAAGACTCAAAAACCTTGTCAATAAGGTCAATGTCACTTACAAGATTTAGATAATCTTCTTCCTCTTCGTCTTCTGGCTCAACAATCTCAAACACCAACGCTTCGTCTTCGTCAAGGCCTTCCATTTCATTAACAGGCTTTAAAATTGCAAAAATTTGTTCCTCAATAGGAATAATTGCTATTTGGTCAAAATCAACCATTTCTCCCTTTTCATTATACAAAGAAATTGGACTAGTATCGTTCTCGTCAAAAAGTCTATCTATTGGATTTTTTTCTTGTTCACTCATTTTAATTCTCCTTTATTTTGAATGTTTATCAAGATAATTTTGCAAAATAATTGTAGCAGAAATTTTGTCAATAACCTTTTTTCTATTCTCCCGTCGTACATCAGCAGAGATAAGAAGTCGCTCGGCACTCACGCTTGTCAACCTTTCGTCAATATACGAAATCTTGAGTCCGCTTGCTTCGTGCAATTGCTCGCCAAAAGTGCGTGTTGCTTGCACTCTCTCGCCTTCGGTGCCGTCCATGTTTATAGGTAGCCCCATAACAATCTCGTCAACTTCGTGCTCGTGAGCGAGTTTAGAAAGGTACTTTAAGTCCGTATCCAAATCTTTTCTTGTATACGACTCGTAGCCATTGGCAATGATATTGAGCAAGTCGCTAAACGCCACACCAATCCGCACTTCGCCATAGTCAAGCCCCATTTTTCGCATCGACAAATTTCCTTTTACACTATATTACTAGTATAGTGTACCATTTTTTTCAAAATTTGCAAAGATTTTTATTTATAATTTTTATAAATATATTTACTTTTATTATAAAAAACTTTCATAG
>CAVHMC010000099.1:0-3356 GCA_963636895.1 Oscillospiraceae bacterium
GCAGTAAACTTACAAGAATAGATTTGCCAAATAGTGTAAGGACTATAGGTTATAAAGCTTTTTATGGTTGTTCAGCTCTAGCAGGTACATTGACACTACCAAGTCGTTTGATGACAATAGGCTATGGGGCTTTTATTTCTTGTACAGCTCTTACAGGAACCTTGACTATACCTAATGGTGTGAAAAGTATTGGTGATAGTGCTTTTAATGGTTGCAGAGGTATTATCCAAATAGAACTATCTAGTAGCGTTGCGAGCGTGGGCGATATTACTTTTTATCATATTTACGGTCTAGAAGGTATAACCGTAGAAGAGGGGAACCCTGTGTATTATTCAGAAGGTAATTGCTTGATAGAAAGAGCTACGAATACCTTGATATTGGGTTCAAGTAATTCAGTTATTCCTAGTAGTGTAACAACAATAAAGGCACATGCCTTTTATTATAATACCAAACTCAAGACTTTAAAAATACCAAACGGCGTCACAACGATAGAAGGATATGCTTTTCTTTATTGTACCAATCTCAAAACAATTACCATATCAACCAGTGTGACGACCATAGGAGCATATGCATTTTCAAATTGTTCAAGTCTTACGAGCGTAATGTTTGAAGATGTAGCCAAAACTTGGAAAATTGGTGGTGGAAGTTCCGCTAATACATCCGACAACGTTTATAAAGGTCAAGATAAGTATGATGTGACGGAGAGTGCCGAAATAAATGCAAGTTATTTGAAAGGAAGCTATACAGTTAATTCGACTACTTATTACTATTATCAAAAAGATTGGGTCAAGAACTCATAAATACAATTAAAATAAATATATAAACACAAACACAATTAAAATATAAACACAAACAAAATAAAAGAGAGTAGTTTAAAGGCTTACTCTCTTTTTTATGAAAATATGCTACAAAATAAGTTACAAAAATATGCTACAAAAATTGATTTCAAAAAATGCTATAAAAAATCGATTTTAAAAATTTATTTCGAAGAAAACGTAAAGGTGTTTTCTTAATATAAAATAAAAATAATGCTCAATTATAATAAAAATCAATAAATACAAAATAGGTTATAGTTTCAAATAAAATAAAAAAAAGAGTAAACTTAGGCGTTCGCTCTCTTTTGTGCGTAGAAGTTCACGACTGACAATCACGAATGATTGAAAGACACTAATATTTATGAAAACCTTTCAATAAAAACTCTCATAAATGTTAGCCCCAGTGACTTTCCATATTCAAGTATACATAAAAAAGTTTTTATGGCAAACGATTTCAAATACTTTTTTTAAAAAAATAAAAAAACTTAATAAAACCTAAATTTTTCATAAATTTTTCGCCCTTTAAATTGACAATAGTTGCGTGATTTTGCTAAAATGAAGCAATGAGAGAAAATTGCTTTTTTATCGAAAAAGAGAACATTTTTGACGATAAAATTATTTTGTCGGGTGACGAATTTCAACACTTGTCCAAAGTTTTGCGTGCGAGAGTGGGGGAAAAGGTTTTGTGTTTTTACGACAATTCGCCTTTCTTTGAGTGTGAGCTCGTGGAACTCGCAAAGCACTTTGCAACTCTCAAGATTTTAGGTGAAAGGAAGTGCCTTGCCAACCCCGCAAGCAAGGTTGTGCTTTTTCAAGCGTTGCCAAAACTCGACAAATTGGAACTGATTTCTCAAAAGTTGACCGAACTTGGCGTGAGCGAACTTCAACCTATCAAGACGCAATTTTGCATAGCAAAAGACAACCCAAACAAACTAGATAGACTAAACAAAATCGTCGTGAGTGCGTGCAAGCAATGCAATCGCACGAGTTTGCTAAAAATTTTGCCAACGATAGATATAAAAGACGCCAATTTTGACGAATTTGACCTTGTCTTGTTCGCTAATGAAAGCGAAGACACCGTTTTGCTAGACACTCTTCACGACAAAATTAAAAATTCTCAAAATATTGCCTACATTGTGGGGAGCGAAGGCGGTTTTTCAAAAGACGAGATAGAAATTTTGTCAAAAAAGGCTCAGTCAATTTCGCTTGGAAAAAGAATTTTGCGGACAGAGACGTGTGCCATTGCTCTCGCAAGTTATATTAGTTTTACAAAGGGGATAGAATGAAAAAAGTTTGCTTACTAAACCTTGGTTGCAAGGTAAATCAATACGAATTGGACGGGATATTAAACTCCTTGAAGGAGAATTATCAAGTGACGACCGAACTTGAAAATTGCGACATATATATTGTCAACACTTGTGCTGTGACAAGCGAGGCGGAGAAAAAAAGTCGACAAATTTTGGCAAAGATTAGGAAGGCAAACCCAAATGCCGAGATATACATTTGCGGGTGTGCTTCTCAAAACAACCCAGAGCAATTTTTGGATAAACCAAACGTGAAATTGGTGCTGGGCAACACAAAAAAAGGGAAAATTAGTCAACTACTGGGGCAGTGTGGCAACTTGGTGGAAGATATCGGCCTTGACTACGAAGACGACTTTTTTGCAACAAATGTTCGTACTCGCGGATATGTAAAAATTCAAGACGGGTGCAACAACTTTTGCTCTTATTGCCTTATTCCTTACGTAAGGGGAAGAAGTAGGTCGAGAGATTTAAAAAGCATTGTAAAAGAAGCAAAAGCACTCTCCAAAACTTGCAAGGAGATCGTGCTGACGGGCATAAATGTAAGCGATTATCAAATAAAAGGCAAGCCCGCTCTCGCACAAGTGATTTTGGCGCTAAAAGATTTGCCTTGTAGGATAAGGCTTAGTTCTATGGAAGTGGGCATAATTACGCACGAATTTCTCGAAGCAATAAAGTCTGTCAAAAATTTTTGTCCGCACTTCCATTTATCTCTTCAAAGCGGGTGTGACAAGGTTTTGAGAGACATGAATAGGCACTACACCACGTCTACATATCTTGGCAAGGTCAGGTTGATAGAGACCTATTTCAACAACCCTTGCATAACCACTGATATAATTGTGGGTTTCCCAACTGAGAACGACGACGACTTTGAGAAAACTCTCAACTTTGTCAAAATTGTCAAGTTTAGCGATATTCATTACTTTGCATATTCTTCAAGGCCAGGAACGAGAGTTGCGAATTTGCAACAACTCAACGGTGCCGTCATAAAGCAACGTGAGAAAAAACTTGAGGCCTTGCGTGCAAAACTAAACCAAAACTATCGTGAGAGTTGCGTGGGGAATATCTACAATGTACTTATTGAGTCGAAGCATAAAGACGGCAAGGTGTATGGCTTTAGCGAAAATTACGTCAAGTGCTATCTTTCAAACGATTATCATGAGGGCGACATGGTAAAGGTGAAAGCGATTGCCTTGTATCTTGATGGACTTTTGTGCGAAGAAGTCGACTGAAATTATGT
>CAVHMC010000100.1:0-3312 GCA_963636895.1 Oscillospiraceae bacterium
TTAATATACTATATATTATCCTTTAAATAGTGGCAAAAAATCAACTTTCAATTTGTTTTATTCTTTTAAAACTCAAAAATTGTCTACCTTTGAGATTTTACATGTTTTAAAAATTATTTTTCAAGGGCTGACACTTTTGAAACTAGCAAAATATAAAATGAAACAAGGCAAGGTAAATGCAAGGTTTTTTTGTTAATTTCAAAAATCATCGACTAAGATAGTTACTCTATTGAAAAGTCCCAAACTTTAGTTAATAAATTTTGAACCCAACAAGGAAGGAACATTGGTTTTGGTTGAAGTGAATCGCCTAAAGTTATCTAACTTTTGGGGTTCACCCCATGGTTTATTTCTTTTATTTTGTTGGTTTTTAAAGTGCCAGCCCTTATATCAAAATATTTTAATATTTTATTGGTTTTTTAAAGAAAATTTATTAAATAAAACTCGTCTTTTTTACGCATAATATAGCTATGAAATCTAGCAAAAAACTTGTGTTGTTTTTTATATTATCGTGTTTTGTAGGGGCAATAAATGGTATTTTTGGTGGCGGTGGGGGAATATTGTGTATCCCTATTTTCAAAAAATTATTAAAACTTTCCGACAAGCAAGCCCATGCGACAGCCGTTCTTGTTATGTCTATTATTAGTATCCCAACACTCATTATTTATATCACGACCTTGCACTTTCAATTTTCGCAACTTATTTATGTCACCCTAGGTTCTCTTATTGGGGGACTTATTGGGACAAATTTGCTTGGAAAGTTAAGCGATAAAACGCTAAATTTGTTGTACATTTTAGTACTAGTGTTGAGTGCAATAAAATCTTTTGTATAGGGGGGTGACAATATGTTTGCGTTGTTTATTTTGTTTGGGGCGCTGGCGGGGGTTCTAGGTGCAATGGGGCTAGGTGGCGGAACGGTGCTTATTCCGCTACTATCCTTGCTTGGTGTGTGGCAAAAAAGTGCACAAGTTATCAATATCTTTTCTTTTGTCGTCATGGCCTTTTTTGTCCTTATATTTAATATAAAAAAAGGACTAACTAAAGTTTTCGAAGCCCTTGTTTTTTCTTTTTTTGGCATAATTTTTGCAATTTGTACGTCAATACTTGTAAAAGATATCAATAGCAACCTACTTAAAATTCTTTTTGGAGTTTTCTTGTCAATAATTGCCATAGTGGAGACCATTTCCTTTATCGCAAACTACAAAAAATAAGTTTTACAATGCAAAGTGGTAAAAAAATATATCAAATATCTTCAAAAAATAGTAAAACTCAAATATTTAATAAAAGTCTTTACTTTTTTTTTATTTTCGTGTAAGATACATTATGAAATAAGTTTTGGAGGCAGAAATGGTAGATAAAGAAAAATGTATCGGTTGTGGCGCTTGCGAAGGCGTTTGTCCTGTGGGAGCAATAAAGATGGTGGACGGCAAGTCTCAAATAGACAAGTCTATTTGTATCAAATGTCACACGTGTGAAGGAATTTGTCCTGTTGGGGCAATTAAGATAGAAGATTAGTTTTTAAAGAAAATTTTATAGCATGTCGATTTATGTCTTTATTTTTAACAGCACAAAGCAAGGTCCTTTTATCAGTCAATTTGAATTATGTTTAAAAATAAAAAAATCGACATTACGAAATTTGTGTTATCAAAATTTTCTTGTTTATTAAGGGAGTGTTATTTTGGAAAAAATTGCAATAATAGATATAAAAAGTACAAAGATAGACATGCTTATTGCTGAGTATAACGAGAGTG
Source organism: Oscillospiraceae bacterium (assembly GCA_963636895.1). Taxonomy (GTDB): domain Bacteria; phylum Bacillota; class Clostridia; order Christensenellales; family UBA1242; genus UBA7862. The sequence goes on from CAVHMC010000100.1 coordinate 1,749, forward strand.
GCAACTATTCTGTATTAGACGATTACAGCGAGCAAGTTAAAATTATAGAAGATTATTCTGGCGAGGGACTTTTGAGACTTGCAAGGTCTCAAGAAGCGGTGAGCGTCATCAAAATGTATAAAATTATATGCGAAGTGGACAAGGTGGACAATATAGTCATATATGGTTCACATTCGCTTAAAAATCTCAAAAATTACCGTAGTTTTGTTGATGAAGTTTACAACACAGTGGGGCTTAAGGTAAAAATTTTGACCGAAGAAGAAGAGTTGATGTCTTTGTATTGCGGAATTGTCAACTCTATCGACGTGCCAAAGGGCGTGGCTGTGTACATTGGTGGTGCTAGCACAAAACTTGTGCAGTATAATAGGCGAACAGTGCTAAATCAAGCCACTATTCATTGTGGGACCTATCAACTCGCTGAAATTTTTGATGAAGAGCAAGACGTCAAAACTGTTTGCAACAAAATTGTAGAAAAATACAAAAAAGAATTGAACAAAATTGAGTGGTTGAAAGACACTAGTGGAGAATTCTTCTTGGTCGGCAACGGCAACGCTTTTCTAAATGTGGGCAGTTTGTCAAGAAAAATAAAGAAATATCCTGTGGATATCGCACACGGTTATGTTTTGTCCAAAGAAGATATGGACAACGTTTACAATTTGCTCGTCACTCTTGATATTGATAAAACAAAGAAAATTAAGGGCGTGTCAAACGATAGGTCGGATATTTTTGCAAGCGGTACATGCATGATAAAAGCACTCATGGAAGCGGGCAATTTTGAAAATTGTACAATATCAACAAAGGGTGCAAAGGAAGGGCGTTTGTACACAATAGTCAATCCTTCTACAATAGAAAAACCAATAACTGACCTTTTAGCATATTCACTTGACAATTGTGCAATTTTAAATCATGTGAAGGAAGACAACAGAAAGCAGGTGGGCGACCTTGCTATGCTACTATATAGGCAACTAAAAGTCTTGCACAAGTTGCCACGTGCGTATGTGAAAGTGCTGAAAGTTGCTACGATTATGCACGATTGTGGACGAAGAGTGCAATTTTATAACAAAGAAAAAAATAGTTTTGAGATTATTTTAAATTCGGGCCTTATTGGCATAACTCATAGAGAAATCGCCTTGGCTAGTTTTGTCGCTTGTTGTCAAAATCCAAACAACTTCAATTTGACTGAATGGATAAAATATAAAGATTTGTTTTTGGAAGAAGATTTGGATGCAATGCGTAAACTTGCCTTGATTGTCCGCCTTGCCGTTGCACTTGATAAGTCAAAGAGAAGTATTGTGCAAGACATAAGTTGCGACATTTTAGGCGACTCCGTCATCATGAAGACAATTGTCACTATGAATGCTGATATTGAGATAAAGGAAGCACTCAAAGTCGCAAATGATTTCAAAAAAGTGTACAAAAAAACTCTTGAAGTTTTGTAAACTTATCAACAAAATTTGCATATTTGTTGATAGGTTTAATAAAAACAGCCTTTGAAAACAAATAAAGTTTTTGATAAAAACTTAAAAAAGGAATGTTTTTAATATAAAATAATAAAAAATAGGTT
>CAVHMC010000101.1:0-3248 GCA_963636895.1 Oscillospiraceae bacterium
ATGTAAAAGTGATAAAAACAATTTGGCATTTAAGCACCAAATGTAATTAGTGCTATAAAATTTAAGCGACAAATTAAGATTTTGATTATGTTTAATATCTTACAATAAAACAAGGCAAAATTGTGTTTTTTATATCAATTCTGCCTTATTTTTTTACGTTAACTATTTTTTTGTATTAATAAAAATAATTTTTAAAATTCAAATTTTACTAGAAATATTTTACTTTTCAACAATTTTTATTTTTTAAATCTAGCAAATTTACTCCAAAGCAAATCAACTTTCAATTTCCTTTATAATTTTACCCAAAAGATTGTTTAGACCATCAAAATTCATACTTTTCACATAAAAATTTTCTACTTTTTTATGATAAAATTTTGCTTTCGAGACCATTCTGCCCGCTTGCTTTACAAGACTGTTTATTTGATTAAAGTTTTTGAGTGTTGACGAAGAAAATTCCGACATAATCAAGCAATTTGACTTAGGGACAAAGATGCTGTCTATCCGCCCTTCCTCAAACATGGAATAAAAACAAATATGAGAAAGATTAAACTCTTTTAGCCATTTGCTCAATTCTTTTAACAAATTGGTGGAGTTTATATAGTCCAAATTTGGCACAGTTATAACGCGTTTAAAGTTGTTTTTATCCTTTAAATATCCTATCCCATCTCGTGAAACATAAGAAAGAAACAACCCTCTTTCTACCTTTGCCTTTTCGTTTTTTTGTGGGGAAAACAAAGCCAGAAGCCCCTTCAATTCTTTATCAAAATCGTATTTTTCGCTAAGTTTTTTTTCAATTTGAAACAAATCGCCCGCACATTTTAAATAATCATAAGCTATATCAAAACAAAGTTGTTTCTTTTTGAGCAATTTCTCTATATGCGTTTTATGGCTTTTGACCGTCTCCCCTATATAGTCGCCCAAATTGACGATTTTTTCTGTCACCGCGGGAATTTTTGCTTCTGTCACGTGTGGTGCGGTGCCGTCTACGACAGCAATATTTTTACCCACAATTCTCACCCCGTCAAGACTATCTATGTCCGACGAGCAATAAAAATATTCGACATCTTCCCCCTTTTTCTCAAAATACTCTCCAATTTTTTTCATAAACGTGCTTTTGCCCGTTCCCGGTCCGCCCTTTAAAATATAGGTAAAACCCTTTGGACAAATGTTATCAAAGCAATTCTTAAAGCCGTAGCAGGTGTTTGCTGAACCTAAATAAAAATGTTTTTCCATGTCAATATAGTATGAAATTTTTTCATTTGGTGACAAAATTTTAAAGGTTTTTAAGATTTTTTTAAAAAAAATTTAATATTGCCTTCTTATAATAATAAAGTTAATCTTCAAAAGTCGTTGAAAGATTTTAAAGCACAAAAACATTTCACACTCTATTTAAAAAAATCATAGAGTGATTTGAGAGGTTGAGTATGAGAAAAATTTTTTTGCAACAAAACGACAATCGAACAAATTTTATTAAACATAAATTGCAAGAAAAAGGGATTTTTACCCTAGATTTTGAAACAAATTTATCAAAAATTACAAAGAACGATGTTGTAATTGTCACACCCGCATACAAATGGACTCGTGAAATAGCAAGCAAAATTCCACAAGGGGCGACGATTTTTGGCGGAAATTACAAGGAAGAACTAAACGACATTTTGGGTGTTTACAACTATCATAATTTTATGAAGAATGAAGATTTTGTCCTAAAAAATGCAAGTTATACCGCGGAAGCTTTTTTAGTAAACCTAATTTCCGACACAAAAACTTCACTTTTTGACCAAAAAATTGCTGTTTTGGGGAGCGGAAGAGTTGCAAAAGCAATTTGGCTTGTCTTGTACAAACTTGGTGTTCCTTTTGATGTCTCAATGCGAAACGAAAAGGAAATAAACCATGCAAAGCTTCTTTCAAACAAAGTTTTTCACCTTGAAAATTTTAAAAGTCAAGCAAAAAATTACGATACAATTATAAACACAATACCTTTTGAAATTTTTGAAAATTATAACGAAAACGACTTTAAAAAAGATGTTGCTGTTTTTGAACTTGCAAGCAAAAAATGTCTTAATATTGAAAAATTTCCACATATTAATTATATTTTTTGTCCATCTCTCCCCTCAAAATATATGGGGGACAGTGCGGGGGACCTAATGCTACAATTTGTTTTAAAAACCTTGCAATAAACCTTAGCAAACCAGCAATTTAAGCAAAAAATTACTCCTACAAATCTCAAAAACCTTTTCAAATCAAACAAGAATTCAAAAAATGTTTAGTTTATTTAAGTTAAACAAATCAAAAAAAACCAACCAACTAAATAACTAAACAACTACTTAACAAACTAAACAACTAACTAACCAATTAACCAACCAAACAACCAACCACCTATCTATCTAACTACCTATCTACGTACGTGCCTACCTGAACGACCAACTAAACAACTAATTAACTAACCAACTAATCAACTAACTAACTGACCAACTAATCAACTAACTAACTGACTAAACGACTAACTAATCAAAAACAAAAAAATAAATAAATTAAAGATTTTAAAAATTAAAAACATAAAATAACTTAAAAAAACTATAAAGAAATTTAAAAAGACTTAAAAATAGCTTAAAAAACTATAAATTTTTAAAAAAATACATTAAAAACATAAGGAGAAAATTATGAAAATTGGATTAGCAATAACAGGGTCTTTTTGCACCTATGAAAAAATTTTGGAGCAAATTGATTTACTCACAATGGCAGGTCATACAATTTTGCCTATAGTGTCCACCGCCGTAAAAAATTTTGACACGCGATTTGGCAAAGCGGAAGATTTTATCAAAAAATTAGAAGAAAAAACAGGCAATAAAGCAGTCTGCGACATCGTTGGTGCGGAGCCTTTGGGCCCTAGCAACGCTTTTGATATACTCGCCATTGCCCCATGCACAGGCAACACTTTGTCCAAAATTGCAACAGGCATCAGTGACGACGCAGTAACAATGTCCGCAAAAGCCCATATGCGAAACTACAAACCGCTTGTTATCGCTATTTCCACCAACGATGCTTTGGGTCTTAATATGAAAAACATTGCAACATTGCTTAACGAAAAAAACGTGTATTTTGTCCCCTTCAAACAAGATGACCCTATAAAAAAACCTAAATCTATGATTGCAGAACTAAATTTGTTGATACCTACCCTAGAACATGCCCTGCAAGGCAAACAAATTCAACCTATCATCTTGGGCTAAATTTTTATCAAAAAATAAAAA
>CAVHMC010000102.1:0-3119 GCA_963636895.1 Oscillospiraceae bacterium
GATTATATATGTTACCCTAAATGTGTAAAAAAGTGGGGTTTTTATGGAAAAAAAGAAAGTTCTTGTCACTTTTTGCGAGGCTGGGCAAGGTCACATTGTGACAGCAGAAGCTATCGCCGAAAGTTTGGAAAAAAAATATAAAGATAAAATCGACGTGGAGAGATGCTATGTTTTTAGAGACTCGCCCGATAAAAATTTGCAAAAATATGAGCAATTTGCGATAAACGATGTTAAACGTTCAAACAAAAACAAGCTTCATCTAAGAGCACAAATGGTTGCTATGAAAGTTTTTGGCGAACAAACTAGTTTGAAATTTGTCTTTTCGACCTATTTTGGAAAAGTTAAAAAAGGTCTTATAAAATTTTATCAAGAGAAAAATGCGGACGCTATCGTGTCTACATATTTTGCTACTCATCACATTGCCTGCGAAGGAAAAAGAAAAGGGAAATTCTCTTCTCAAGTTATTGCATACGACCCAGACCACAACACTCATGGTTGGTGGGATAGAAATAGCGACTTGTTTATTGTCAACAACCCTTATGCAAAGGAAGAGGCAGAAAAAACTAGACATATAAAGAATGTAAGACAAGTAAATTTTATTTCAAGAGAATGTGTCGTAAATGCCAACGAATCGAAGGAATTTTATCGTAAAAAATACAATATCCCTATGGACAAGTTTACAGTTGTCTTGGCAGATGGCGCTTATGCAAAAGCAAAACTAGATGATTTTACAAGAGAGCTTTTAAAGACAACTCTCCCTATCACAATCATCCCAATTTGTGGAAAAAATGAGAAACTTTACAAACAATATTTGGAGTTGCAAAAAGAAGTTCCTAGCAATATAACCTTCCTTCCCCAACCTTTTGTGAGCGATTTGCCAGAGATTTTGTGTGCGTCGGACTTGTATATCACAAAAGCAGGCCCAAATGCGATAACCGATTGCGTGTTTATGCACACACCTATCATGACCAATTTTTACTCGGGAAACATTGAAGAAGCCTCAAACAAATTGTTTACCGAAGTCTACAAGATGGGTGTTTACTGCCCAGACAAGAAAAAGGGTCGTGAACTTGTGGAAAGTTACATCAACGACCCTCATTTACTTGACGAATACATAAAAAATACTTATAAAATAAGCAAATTTGACAATGGTGCGGACGAAATAGCTGACATTGTCGCAAAACAAATTGGCGTTATATAATTTTTGTCTCGAAATCAACAATTTTTGTTGTAGGCCTTTTTATAAAAGCCAATTATGTCTGCCCCGCTAGATTGGGCTGGAGTGTAAGACTTGTTCTTCTCCTTGCCGTTTTGATTAATTTGTAAAAATTTAGCTTTAATCTCCAAATAAGCGTCTCGTTTGTCACTATTTTCTTTAGTTGACTCGGGGGCGAAGTTGTGGGTCACACTACAATTTGTTTTGTCTTTTTTAGGAGTGCATGCCATGTCAACCTTATCATTTTTTGTAAAGGTACTGTTGGTATTTTTATAGGTCTTTATATTATTCTCTTTCCCTTGTGCGGAAGATTTTTCTGCGTTCCTTTGTGCATAAAAATTGATTATTTCCCTATTTTTACGTGGTCTCTCCCAAGGCTCAGTAGGCTCGTTGTCAAGTTCTACAAGTGCAAGCAAAATAAGGGTAATTGCTACGTGAAAAATGCTATTGTTTGGCGTTGGGTCAAAGCAAGAAGTTATAAAAATAGAAAGATAATTCATCAAAACAAAAAATTTGAATTTGTTAAACTTTGTAAACACCATTTGATATTTCTTTAATAGGAGATATGAATTGAGTGCCGTACCTACAAGCCCCGTGCAAGTGAGATAGTGAAGCATCATATTGTGAGCGTTGACAAGCCCAAAGCCATGGCCAAGGTTTTCTATCCCCGGAATTAGACCCTGCATGGCTTCTTTGTTGGAAGTCAAAAAGCCTATACCAAAAAGTTTGTTATCTTCAAATTGATACCAGCACCATTTCCAAAGGTATTCCCTACCATTTTTCCCAGTTAAAACATTGAGATAAAAGCCCAAGATACTTGTCACCTTTTCCCAACAAACTGCAACCAAAATTGCAAAAATAGCTAGCAAAATGGTGACCCCTGTCCAAATAATTTTTTTGTTGGAACTTTCCTTTACGTCTACAAAAAAGTAAACAAGCGTGATAAGGGCACAAACAGCAAGCGCGATGCGAGAATAAGTCAAATACACAAAAAAATCAAGCACAAGCCCCAAAAGCATGTACAAATAATCGTGCTTTTTGCCTTGCGCGAGATAAAAGCATGCACAAACACCACTTAGCATAAATATGGAGGCGGCATTAATCTCCCCTGTGCCAATTCTTATCATTTTGTAATACACCGCAGTGTAAAAATCGCCATATCTAATGTAAGCAATAACAATCTCAAGAGAGATAAGTACCGCAAGTCCTATAAAAGCGTACGCTATGTAGTCTTTGCAATCTTTTGTGAGAAAATTGATAAACAACCAATACAAAAAATAAACCAAAACACAAAAGAACAAAACAATAAAAAATAATCTTACGTCAAAATATCCTACGACACCCGCAAGTAGATTGCCCACCCCCGACAAAACAAAGGCGGGGAAAAGTCGACCAAGTTTGAAAGACCTATTGTATTTTACCTTTTCTCTAATTATGTACGCAATAAGAAAAATAAGAAACGAAGCAAAAATTGCACCATAAAAAATCCAATTGCCTAGCCCCGCATGAATGGTGGTGATGGCATAGGAGATTGCTATCATAGGAAAAATGCAAGCCTTAATGTTGTCTCTACAAAAATAAAGGACAAGCCCTTCGTAGACAAGTAAAACAGGGAGAGAAACATAAGGAAAATCTATTGCCCAAAAAACAGCTATAAAAACAGCCAGAACAAAAATAGTCCATACACTATTTAATATTTTTTTTATGTTATTGGCATTTAAAAACTTTTTTTGTGCTACTTCAGTCATATAAAAAGAACCCCGATTAATTTTAGTCTATAATATAATCTCTTTATTGTCAATAAAAGATAAAAAATGAGATTAAATTTAGTTTAATTCTACTTTTGTAGTGAATAAAAGTATTTTTTGTCTCAATATGATATATTTTGTTTAATAAATTCTAC
>CAVHMC010000103.1:0-3046 GCA_963636895.1 Oscillospiraceae bacterium
GTAAAAAATAGGTTTTTAATACAAAAAAAGGACTTAAAATGGAAGATAAAATTGTGATTAGGGGGGCAAGGGAGAATAATTTAAAAAATATTGACCTTGTTTTGCCTAGAAATAAAATGATAGTTTTTAGTGGCGTGAGTGGGTCGGGCAAGTCGACTCTCGCTTTTGACACGATTTTTGCCGAGGGGCAAAGGAGATTTATCGAGTCTCTTTCGTCGTATGCACGTCAATTTTTGGGTCAAATGGGCAAACCAAACGTCGAAAGTATCGAGGGACTTTCCCCAGCGATTTCTATCGACCAAAAGACTACGTCGCACAACCCACGTTCGACGGTGGGCACTGTGACCGAAATTTACGACTATTTGCGTTTACTTTTCGCCCGTCTTGGCACCCCTTATTGCCCAAATTGCAAAAAGCCTATCACAACCATGAGTGTGGACAATATTGTGGAAAATATTATGTCGCGTGAAGAAGACTCAAAGGTCATAATTGTCGCCCCAATTGTGAGACAAGAAAAGGGAAGTTTTCAAAAACTTTTTGAAGATTTGAAGAAAGATGGTTACGTGAGAGTGGAAGTCGATGGCGAGATAAGAGAACTAGACGAAGAGATAAAACTTGACAAAAATTTTAAGCACGACATAAGCGTGGTGATTGATAGATTGAAGATAAGAAAGGACAATTTGAGTCGGCTAACACAGAGTGTGGAGACTGCACTAAAACTTTCCAACGGGCTTGTCGTCGCCAACATAAATGGCGTGGACAGTATGTACAACAATTCGTATGCGTGCGACACTTGTGGCTTTAGTTTTGAAGAAATTTCTCCTAGACTTTTTAGTTTCAATAGTCCTTTTGGTGCGTGCGATTTGTGCTCGGGGCTTGGCTTTACAACTGACATTGACGAAAATTTGATTATAAAGGACAAAAACAAAACTTTGCGACAAGGCGGAATGAGAATTTCAACATGGACGATGGAAGTGTCTAATATAAGCGAAATGTATCTTGAGGCACTTTCAAAAAAATACAACTTCAGTCTAGATGTGCCTATAAAAGACTTGCCAAAAAAAGTGATGGATATTTTGCTTTATGGCAATAACGGGGAAGAATTGGACTTGACTTACAGCAAAAACTCTAGGTGGGCTGGCGAATACAAGGGTAGTTACGAAGGCATTATTCCTAACTTGCGACGTCGGTTTAGAGAAACAAAGTCAGAGTATGCAAAGCAAGAAATCGCAAAATTGATGAGAGAAAAAGAGTGCACACATTGCCATGGCAAAAGGCTAAACGAAAAGGCACTTTCAATTTTTGTAGGTAAGAAAAATATCGTAGAACTTACCGACATGAGTGCAAGCGATTTGTTAGAATTTATAAGCAAATTGACTTTTAAAGAGAGTCAAAAGGCTATCGCCGAGCCTATTTTAAAAGAAATCGTCGCAAGACTCAATTTTCTTTGCGATGTTGGGCTCGATTATTTGACTTTGAGTAGAATGTCAAGGACTTTGAGTGGTGGGGAAGCACAAAGGATAAGGCTCGCCACACAAATTGGGAGCGGTCTTGTGGGCGTGTTGTATATTTTGGACGAGCCAAGCATTGGCTTGCATCAATACGACAATGAAAAATTGCTAAATTCGCTTAAAAAACTTCGCGATTTGGGCAACACGCTCATTATCGTCGAGCATGATGAAGACACCATTCGTTCGGCAGATTACATTGTAGATATTGGGAAATACGCTGGGGTCAGGGGTGGAAACGTCGTTGCACAAGGTAGTGTAAAAGACATAATAAACAGCAAAGACTCGCTGACAGGCAAATTTTTGTCGGGCGAAATGGCAATAGAAATACCAAAAACAAGGAGAAAACCGACCGATTTTATTTCAATAAAAGGTGCAAAACAAAATAATTTGAAAAATTTGAATGTGGACATTCCCCTCAATGTTTTAACTGTTGTTACGGGACTTTCTGGAAGTGGGAAAAGTAGTCTAATCAATGAAGTTTTATACCCAGCGGTGTCAAATCTCGTTATGAAAACAACCCTATCTGAAGGAAAGTATAAAAAAATTGTGGGGGCTGACAAGGTGGATAAGGTAATAAATATCGACCAGTCGCCAATAGGCAAAACTCCAAGGAGTAATCCCGCAACATACATTGGGCTTTTTACACTTATAAGGGAACTTTTCGCCTCGACGGTTGATGCAAAAGAGCGTGGCTACACGAGTGGGCGATTTAGTTTTAATGTAAAGGGCGGTAGATGCGAAGCCTGCGAAGGCGATGGTGAAAAGAAAATTGAGATGTATTTTTTGCCCGATGTGCATGTTCCTTGTCCAGAATGTAAGGGAAAAAGGTACAACAAGGAGACTTTGCAAGTTAAATATAAGGGGAAAAGTATAAGCGACGTGCTAAATATGACGGTAGAAGAAGCGTTGAACTTTTTTGAGAGTATTCCATCTATAAAAAACAAGGTGCAAGCACTTTTCGATGTGGGGCTTGGCTATATCAAACTTGGGCAAAGTGCAACGACCTTGAGCGGTGGCGAAGCACAAAGGGTTAAACTTGCAAGCGAGTTGTGCAAGCGAGACACTGGCAAAACCCTTTATATTTTGGACGAGCCAACGACGGGGTTACATTCCTATGATATAAACAATCTTGTAAAAATTCTCAAAAAATTGGTCGACAAAAACAACTCGGTTGTCGTTATAGAGCACAACCTAGATGTCATAAAGGTGGCGGACTATATCATAGATTTGGGCCCAAATGGTGGCGATAGGGGCGGAGAACTTGTGGCAAAAGGCACGCCTGAGCAAGTGGCAAGGTGCAAAGAAAGCAAGACGGGACTATTTTTGAAAAAAATCTTAAATTTAAATTAATTGTAATATTGTTTTTTTTCATTCTTATTGCTAATGTTTAAAATTTATAAAAATTTTTATGTTTTTTTAAAAGAGCAACGAAAATAAAAATCGTAACGATAATAAAAATTGTAACAATAATAATACTATAATAATTATAGTTTCATTATAGTTTCATTATAATTTTATTATAGTTTATTTATAAT
>CAVHMC010000104.1:0-2980 GCA_963636895.1 Oscillospiraceae bacterium
AAGTTTATTAGTTTTATTAGTTTTATTAAGTTTATTAGTTTTATTAGTTTTATTAGTTTTATTAGTTTTATTAGGTTTATTAGTTTTATTAGGTTTATTAAGTTTATTAAGTTTATTAAGTTTATTAACAAATTTGTTATAATTGTTAGTAAATTTCAACCAAACCAACCTTTTTATAAACTTTACGTAAAGTTTTTCGTGCGATTTGGCTTGCTTTTTCCGCCCCCATACGCATAAGATCTTCTAGGTGTTTTTTGTCCTTCAACAATTCATTTCTTTTGTCTCTTATAGGACCAATCTCCTTTATCACGCTTTCAGCGACTTCAGACTTTAAATCGTTGTAGTTTTTGCCACTAAAATGTTGCTCGGCTTGCTCTATTGTCAAATCGTTTATTCGCGAATAAATTGTCAAAAGGTTTGACACACCCGGTTGTTCGTCGCAAAACTTAATTCTCGCCAAACTATCTGTCACCGCACGCTTAAATTTTCTTCTTATTGTTTGGTCGTCGTCTTCGATATATATCACATTGTTGTCATTGTTTTCACTTTTTGCCATTTTGTGCGTTGGGTCAACAAGTCCCATAATTTTTGCTCCTACCTTTGGCACGACCCCTTTTGGCAAGACAAAAGTTTCGCCATATTTTGAATTAAATCTCATCGCAATGTCGCGACAAATCTCCACATGTTGCATTTGGTCAATGCCGACAGGCACAACCGTTGCGTTGTAAAGCAAAATGTCTCCAGCCATAAGCATTGGATAGGCAAAAAGCCCCACAGACACCACCTTGTCCTTTGCTTTATGGTCCTTAAATTGCGTCATACGGCTTGCTTCTCCAAAATATGTATTGCAATTCATTATCCACGCAAGTTCGCTATGCTCTTTTACGTGTGACTGACAGTAAATTATAGATTTTTCAGGGTCAAGCCCCACTGCCAAAAAAGTTGCAAATTGCTCATAAATATTTTTATTCAACTCTTTTCTATCTACGTCTATTGTCAAAGAATGTAAGTCGGCCACCGCAAAAATACAATTGTTGTCTTCCTGCATGTTTTTCCAATTTTTTATTGCTCCCAAATAATTGCCAAGGGTCAACTTGCCCGTTGGCTTTGTTGCGCTATAAATTGTCTCCATTACATACTCCTTTTTCTTGTTTTATACAATTTTTTTTAAAAATTAATTTTACTTTGATTTTTCTTTCACGACTTCTTTTGCTTGCTTTTTTACTGTCGTTTTTGTAGATTTTTTATTTGTCCCCAAAATCTCTTTGTTTACACTCTCAACACTATTTTGAGAAGACAAATCTTTTCCCTTTTTTGTAGAAGGTTTTTTGCTTTGCTTTTTAGCATCTTCAGCCACAGGAGCAAAGCCTTCCACATTTATTTGAGTTTCGGGGCTATTTTCCACCCCCATTTCTACCTTTTTAGGTCTTCTTTTTTGTGGCTCTTTTGTTGCAATGTTATCACTCTCACTTGCGGGAAGATTTTGCTTGCTTGTAGTTTTAGTTTCTTTTGACAAGGTTTGCTTAGGTTGCAAATTGCGTTTTTTTATTACCCCCGCCATGTCGTCTTTTGGCAGTTGCATATTTTGCCGTTGCTCCGCCATTTGTTTTTCTCGCGAAGCGTTGAGTTCCATAACATAACGCATATGATTTTCCTTAAGTTCGATATTTCCGGTCACGATAACGCTAATTATTGCGACGACAGGTGGAGCAAAAAGCATACCTAATATACCAAACATTCCGCCACCGATAATAATGGAACTTGCAATAACAAGCGAACTCACCTTCAACTTGTTGCCTGTTATTATAGGAATAAGAATATTAAATTCAAGAGTTGTTATGATAACCGTCGCCAAAATCATATACAAAGCCGAATCAACCGAGTTGAAAATAATTGTCAAGAGAACAGCTGGCACAACACCTATATAGATACCAAAATATGGAATAAAGTTGAAAATACCAATAATTAGTGCGTTTTCCCATGTAAATTTAAGCCCCATAATAGAATAGGTTATCCCAAGAGAAACGAACAATATCGCAAACTCAATCAATTTGCAAATAACATAATCGAACAAAATTCTATTGGCATTTTTTGCCATAACACACATCTCGTCGGCACGTTCTTTTTTGAAATTTGCATACACAAAGCGTCGAGTAAACTTGGTTATTTTTTCCTTATCTTTAAGCATCAAAACAGCAAACAACAAGCCCATAAGGAAATTAAAGGCCCCTGTTACAACATTCATGGAGATTGCCATAATGTCCCCAATATTGTCGATGGTTTGCTTTAAACTTGTAAACAAGGTGCTCAGCAAGTCTCTTATGCTCGTTTGGTCAACTTCCGCACCAAACCAATTTTGTATAAGTGCACAAATCTCGTCGATAACATTGTTAACCATTTGTGTCCAGCCATCGCCACCACCTGTCGTAAGTTCTTGCACAATAGCGATAATTTTTGGTACCAATATAGCAAAAATAACCACAATAAAGCCTACCAATATAAAAAAGACAAGCATAATGGATAAAGTTCTTTTTATCCCGAACTTGTAGGGACTATTTTTAAAGGCATTTTTGAGCAAAACGTTTTCGTTGAAATCTACCAAACGGTGAAACACAAAGGCAATAATTATACCAATGACAAGTGGAGTAACACCACTCAAGAGTCCGCTTAAAATTTGCGATAGATATGGGCTTAACACATTGCTAAGAGCAAGAGCGATAAAAAAAGCCCAAAACATAGCAACGGAAAAGCCAAACCACTTTATCCTAAAGGGGCTTTTAGAGGTTGTATAAGAAGCATTAAACTCTTTTTTATCCATAAAAGTATTATATAAAAATTATTATTATAAAGCAACAAATTTTTTATATTATACAAAATTTTATACAATGAAACACAAAAAAATATAGCAAACAAATCTTAAAAAGTCTAAAAAGTTTTATTCATTTTTTTGTTAAAAGTGCAAAATCAAATTCAAATTTTA
>CAVHMC010000105.1:0-2963 GCA_963636895.1 Oscillospiraceae bacterium
TTTTGCTTAATTTTTTTTGTTTAACTTTTTTTATTTAAACTTTTAAGAGTATTTTAATTTCTAAACTTTTTTTTATTTATATTTTTAAAAGAAAGTTATTTTAAAATTCTTGGTAGTTTTTAACCTTAATTTTGTCGCTTTGTACTGTTTTGTTTTTTACAATTGTACTTTTTAGTACTAAAAGTTGCCAATTTTGTGCCAAAGACTACTTTTTATAGAAAAAGCAACAATCGCCAAAGCTAAAAAACCTATATCTTTTTTCTACGGCTTCCTTGTACACCCGCATTGTTTCGTCATATCCAACAAAAGCGGACACAAGCATAATGAGAGTGCTCTCTGGCAAGTGAAAATTGGTGATTAAGCAGTCAACGATTTTAAAGTCATAAGGTGGGTAGCAAAAGAGTTTTGTCTCGCCCTTTTGTGCCACAAGTTCCCCCGACTTTCCCGCACTCTCTAAGGTACGCACACTTGTCGTGCCTACAGCTATCACTCGTCTACCTTCACGTTTTGCTTTGTTTACGATATCCGCAGTCTCCTGCGACACTTCGTAGTACTCACTGTGCATATCGTGTTGCAAAATATTGTCTTCCTTGACGGGCCTAAACGTGCCCAAGCCGACATGCAAAAGGACAAAACAAATTGTCACCCCCATATCCCTTATCTTTTGCAAAAGTTCATCAGTAAAGTGCAATCCAGCGGTAGGTGCGGCGGAAGAGCCCTTGACTATGCTATACACAGTTTGGTATCTCTCACTATTTTTTAGCCTTGTTTTTATATATGGTGGAAGTGGTGTCGTGCCAACACGAGACAAAACATCTTCAAAGGTTCCCTCAAAAGAAAATCTCACAATTTTCCCGCCAATTTCCTCTACATCACTCACGATTTCGCAACTAAGTTTGTCGGAAAACTTAACTTTTGTGCCAACTTTTAGCCTTTTTCCCGGTTTTGCCAAACATTCCCAATCGGTCAAATTTTGCCTTTTTAGCAAAAATATCTCCACTTTTGCCCCTGTCCCTACCTTTTCGCCCAGCAACCTACATGGGATAACTCGGGTGTTGTTGAGCACAAGCACGTCGCCCGCTCTCAAAAAGTTTGGCAAATCATAAAAATGCTTATGTGCAATCTCTTTACTATCCATATCAAAGCACAACATACGCGACTCGTCACGCTTTTCAAGCGGAGTTTGTGCGATAAGTTCTTCTGGCAAGTCGTAGTTGTAAGTGCTTCTTAAAACAAATTTATTCTCCATCTTCGCCTTCTATAATTTTTGAATTGTTTTCGTTTGGAACTTTAAGACCCAAATGCTTGTAGGCACCTTCGAGTGCGACACGTCCCCGCAAAGTGCGAGCGATAAAGCCAAGCCTAATAAGATATGGCTCATAGACGTCTTCCACAGTTGCGACTTCTTCTCCAATAGAAGTGGCAAGCGTCTCCACCCCAACGGGTCCGCCTTTGAAAGTTTTGATAAGCCCTTCTAGCAATCGTCTATCTACAAAATCTAGTCCCTTTTCGTCCACGTCCATAAGTTTAAGTGCTTCTTTTGAAATGTCAAGAGTTACTTTGCCATCTCCCTTAACTTGTGCATAGTCACGCACACGTTTTAATAGTCTATTGGCAATTCTTGGCGTGCCACGACTACGTTTTGCTATCTCCAAAACAGCCTCGTCTTCTATCTCGATATTCAAAATTTTTGCACTACGAGAAATTATGTTTGACAAGTCTTTTTCGTCATAAAGTTCAAGTCTTTCTATTATTCCAAAGCGGTCTCTTAGGGGGCTAGCAATATTGCCCGCCTTTGTAGTAGCACCTACAAGTGTAAAAGGTTGCAACTTAAGACGCATATTTCTTGCACTTGGACCTTTTCCCACAATAAAGTCTAGCGAAAAGTCTTCCATCGCGGGATACAAAATCTCTTCCACAGAGTGATTTAACCTATGTATTTCGTCGATAAACAACACGTCGTTTTTTTGAAGATTAGTGAGAATGGCAGCAAGGTCGGCGGCATGCTCAATGGCTGGGCCAGAAGTGACTTTAAGTTGCGTGCCAAGTTCGGTGGCAATAATATGCGACAGCGTAGTTTTGCCAAGTCCCGGTGGGCCGTACAACAAAACGTGGTCCAACGCTTCCTTCCTATCCCTTGCTGCGTCGATATATATTTTAAGGCTATTTTTTACCTTGTCTTGTCCTACATAATCGTCGAGTTTTGTGGGTCTCAAAGAGTTTTCCATCTCAACTTCACTCATATTTTTTGTTGATTTTATAAAATCGTTCATATTTTCACCCTATTTGTGTCAAACATTTTCTTATAATATCTTCTGCGACATCACCCTTTTGATAAGCACTTTTTGCAAGTCGCACCGCTTCCATCTTTGTCACCCCAAGCGACACTAAGACTGTCACAGCATCATCGATATCGCTATTTGTATTGGCGTCAAGTTCTAGGCTAATCTCACCTTCAAACGTGCCCAATTTGTCTTTTAAATCTACCACAATACGTTCGGCAGTCTTTTTGCCCACACCTTTTACTTTTGAAAGTGTCTTGGCGTCTCCGCTTGAAATAACGATATTAAGGTCACTTACGGAGATATTGGACAAAATTGTCATAGCACCCTTTGGCCCCACACCACTTACAGTGATAAGTTTTAGGAACAGCTCCTTTTCTTCAAGGCAATAAAATCCAAACAAACTCACACCATCTTCCCTTTGTTGATAATATGTGTAGACCTTTACTTCGCCTACAAGATTGCTAAAAAATTGGTTGGCAAAACTTGATACAAAAATTTCGTAGCCGATTTTGTTGTTCTCGACTACGACAAGGTTTTCTCTTCTCTCAACAATTTCTCCAATAATGTAACTATACATATTTTCTCCTAAAAGTTATTTTTACTCCCTTCAATTTTAACCCACCTGCCCCTATTTTTTTTATAAAATTGATTTCTAATTTAACGCTTAATATTTTAAAA
>CAVHMC010000106.1:0-2896 GCA_963636895.1 Oscillospiraceae bacterium
GTATGAAATTTATTTTTTTATATAAAAAATTTTGTTTTTATATCATTTTTTTGTTTTCTAGCAATTTTTTGTATTCTTCATCAACCACAAGAGTTCCTTTGTCAAAAAGATTAAAAGTGTTCCTTATATTGAGAACAATTTTTTGTTTTCTTAAATAATTTAGGCAATCGGGGTGCAACACTTTAGCCCCCGCAAGACTTAATCTTTCCATCTCGTCATAAGTCATAAGGTCAATTTTTTTTGCAAGTTTTGAAAAATTTGGGTCAATATCATACACGCCATCTACATCGGTGAAGTTCTCGTATTTTTGTGCTCCCGCCAAATTGGCGACTACGGCACCTGTGATGTCACTCCCACCACGTGGCAAGGTCTTTATCTCTCCATTTTTTGTTTTTCCATAGAAGCCAGCAACTACATAATACTCTTTGCTTGACACAAGTTTGTCGAAAAGTCGCTTGCTCTCTTTTAAATTGATTTTCCCCGATTTTGACACTATCAAAAAGTCGCTTGGGTCAACAAATTTTCTATGTAAAAATTTTGACACGATAACAGCACAAAGATATTCCCCGCGAGACAAAATATAATCATAATTGGGAGAAGATTTTAGGTGGTCGTCTATTATTTTTAACTCTTTTGATAGGTCAATTTCAACGCCCAAATCTTGAGCGATTTCTTGATACCTATCCTTTATTTTATCAAGCACTTTGTGGTAATTTTCATTCTTTGAAGCAAGATTGTAACAAGAAAGGAGCATATCCGTCACCTTTTCGTCACTGCCAAATCTTTTGCCGGGGGCGGACACAACGACGAATCTCCTTTCTAGTTTTGAAGCGATTTGCTCCACGTGCCTTATTTCTTTGCTACTAGCAAGCGACGTTCCGCCAAATTTTGATACAAAAGTATTCATAGTTCTCCTTTTTAAATGTGTATTAAAAAATATATGAAGAAAAAATAAAAAGTATTAATTTTTTAAAATTTTACTAGGTCTTGCATGGAATATAGCCCACATGTTTTTGTTTTTAGAAATTTCATAGCGTCTAAAGCACCCCGCGCAAAGACTTCTCGAGAAAAGGCTGTATGCGAAATTTTTATGGCGTCATATTCGCCAAGAAACAATATCTCATGCTCACCCACCACCCCGCCACCACGAAGAGAATGTACGCAAACCTTATTTTGAATTGGTGGCAATTTTGTACCACTTGTTATGGTAAGTTGTTTATTCGTTTCGGCTATTTTGTTGGCAAGCATAAGTGCTGTGCCACTTGGGGCGTCTTTCTTTTTGCAGTGATGGGTTTCTACAATCTCTATATCGTAGCCCTTTAAACTTTTTGCCGTAGATAAAACAAGGTCGGACAAAACTTGCACCGCAAGACTTAAATTGCTGGACATAAAAATCGGGATATATCGACTTGCAAATTTGACTTTTTGCCTATCCTTATCCGTCAAGCCCGTTGTCGCAAGTACAAGAGGGACACGTCTATCAAGACAAAAATTAAGCACATTATTTAAGGCACTTGGGTGAGAAAAATCTATAACGCCCTCGCAATCTTTTATTTTAAAAAGGTTGTCAAAAATCTTCCCCTTTATATCATCTGGCAAAAAAATTGAAGTACTCTCCTTGGCAATCTTGTTTAAATCGTTTTTTAAGGTCTCCCCTGACAACCTATCCACTCCGCCCGCAAACTCAAAATCTTTTGACTTTATTATCTCGTTAAAGACCTTTTGTCCCATTTGACCAAAAAAGCCATTTATTGCAATCAACATAATTTTTCCCTTTTCTTTCTTTTATGAAAATTGTAAAAATTTTGTTAATTATTGCAAAAAATAGCTTTTTATATATATATTCTTATAAATATTTTTCGATTTAGTTAAAGATAAAGTCCTTTTAACTAGCGGTAAAAAACAATTTTGTTTGGTCATAAATCTTAAAAATAGCACACTTATGATAGTTTAAAGTTTAAAATATTTTAAAATTTAAAATTAACGTTTTACACTTGTCAAAAGACAAAAATGTTTTAAATTATTCTTGCAAATTCTTCATGTCTAGGTCGAGCAAAATTTCGTGCTCTTTTTCGAGTGGCAAAAGTGGCAAACGAAGGTTGTTTTGGCAAAGATTTTGCTTGCTACAAACGTATTTTATTGGGGTTGGGTTGACTTCGACAAACAAATTTTTGTTTATGCTCAAAAGTTCGTGATGAAGTTTTAGGGCGGACACAAAGTCTAACGATAGGCATTTTTGAGTGAGTTGTTTTATTTTAGTTGGATACGCGTTAGCGGTGACACTTATGACACCCAAAGCACCCAAGGTCATAAAGATATAGTTTAAACTGTCGTCGCCCGAATAAACAGCCATTTTGTCCCACAAAAGCGAGCACAACTCCACCATTTGCGAGATGTTTCCGCTTGCTTCCTTTATTCCCACGATATTTGGAATATTTGCAAGTTTTTCGGCTGTTTTTGGCAAAATATTTACTCCCGTTCTCCCTGGGACATTGTAAACAATAATGGGCAACTTTACGGCATTTGCAATTGCTTCAAAATGTTTGACTAAACCCTTTTGAGTGCATTTGTTGTAATAAGGTGTGACAATAAGCAAGCCGTCTGCCCCCGCATTCTCCGCCTGCAAACCTAAATTGATTGCGATTTTTGTCGAATTGGCACCCGTCCCGACGATAAGTTTTGCCTTGTCCCCTATTTTTTCCCTTGCAAAACGAATTATCGAGAGCTTTTCTTCCATCGACAAGGTTGCTGGTTCGCCCGTTGTACCTAGGACGACAATGGCGTCAGTTTTTGCCAAAAGTTGCTTGTCAATAAGCTTTTCAAAAGAAGCAAAATCAACGTTGTCTTCCTTATCAAAAGGTGTAATAAGGGCAACAGCCGAGCCCTTGAATAAATA
>CAVHMC010000107.1:0-2846 GCA_963636895.1 Oscillospiraceae bacterium
TTTTTATATTTTTTATTAGGTCAAAATTTGTGCTTTTATAAAAAATATTTTTGATTTTTTTAATAAATTTTTGCTAGTTTTTTGGTGGGCTTTATATTATGCAAACAAGTTGGAGTGATAAAAATTTATTTTTTTGCATTTGAGAAAAAGTACAATATACACGTAGGTTATATTGTTTTTGATGCTTTATTTTTGTTGCAATTATTAATAAGATTAAAGTGCTTTAATAAGGTCAATAGGCTTTAATAGTGTCAAAGGGTATTAATAAGGTCAATGGACTTTAATAAGGTCAAAGGACTTAGTTGCTAATTTTTAAAAATTACAATAAAAAAAGGAAGCAAAGCAAAATTATTGCAAAGCTCCTTTTTTAAATTTTATAAGCTAATTTTATTTTTTAAAATTAGTTTTTATATTTGAAAAACTAATTTAATATTTTTAAACAAATTATTTTCAAAAAATTTATATCTCAAAACTAATTTAATACTTTTTAAAACTAAAAGTTATCTATATCAATTGTTGTTTTAGGTTTTAATACAACCTTATTTCTTGTAGCGATGTTATAGGCGACTTTTGCCTCGTCTAGTGGGGTCGCTGGGACGTAAATGCTAGACGCTCTAAGTTTGTCAAACATAGGCGTTGCGTAGGCTGGGGAGGACTTGACTTTGATAGGAAATTCGTTCAAGATTTTGATAATCATTTCGCCTGTGCCGTCTGGGTTGCCAATATGTCCTAGTTCGTCTGGATAAATAAGTGGGCGAGTGGTGGCGGAGAAACTCGTGGTTTTGTTTGGGTTTTCCTTGCCTTTATCGTCTTTTTGCTTGCTTTCGCTTGTAGAAGTTGTCTGCAAAGTGATATTCCCGCATTGCTCGCTAAAATCTTTGCAAGTTTTTGCATCGTCAGTACCAATAAAGATTTTGATAGGGCAGTTGCCTTTTATGGTTTCCGCAATGCTATCGCCATACTTGGCGTTAAGTTGGCTGTAAGATTGAATGACAAGTGCAAAATAAATATTTCTACTACGGCTAACTGTAATCATAGAGTCAATTTTTTCTATCTTAGGCAAGTTGGCAAATTCGTCTAGTAGGAAGTAGACTGTTCGTGACAATTTCATATCTTTGGAGTTGTTTGCGACCTCAACAAGTTTGTTGTAAAGTTGCGACACCATCATAGTTACAAGTCCATGTCTCGACTCTTTTTCTTCTGGATACACAATAAATAGTGCGGTAGGTTTGTCGACAAAAGTGTCAAAGTTCATTTCGTTTAAACTTGTGGCGTAGCACATACCACTGTCGTTAAATAGAGAAAGTGAGTTGGATACAATACCCATAAACGACTTGGTGGCACCAGGTGCGTTGTTTATAGCACCTGATACAAGGGATAAAACCTTGCTAAATTCGCTCCTACCCGTATAATACGCCCTAAGGGTTTTGTAAGGGTTTTCTGGGTCTGGGTCTTTGTAGGTGGCGATACGTGTAAGGTTGTAAAAATTAAATTTTTCTCGTGTCATGCCAAGTCGCTCGTCAAGGCTATCTTCTAGCATGGCAAGGAAAGTTCCATAAATAAACGACTGAGCACCTTGCTCCCACGTTCTATCATTTTGTGCCTTAATTGGACACAAAATATTGGCGATTTCACGCAAGTCGTTCTCCGCTCTATCCACAAGTTCGTTCTTTTTCGACTCCAAATCTCTATCAAGCACTTCTTTGTTGGGATATGCCACTCCATTGTATTCGTACCACTCGTTGTTGTATTCGTTGGCGATAATTTGAAGGTGCAAGTCGGCAGGGTTCACGCCCACGTGCGTCTTTACCTCGTCGTGCAAAGTGTGTGCCTTGTGATAAAGCATAAATGCGTTGTCAAGCGGGTTCCATCTATTGGAAGTAAAAGGTTCACGCAAGTTAAAAACTTTCACGTCATAGCCTTCCGACTTTAGTTTGTGGCAATTTTTTTCGTACAACTCGCCTTTTGGGTCGGCTACGATAAAACTAGGCTTTGTTTTGGTAGAAGACATAATTTGAATGGTAGGCTCGATAAATTTTTGTGTTTTACCGGTACCCGTTGTGCCTATAATAAGGGCATGGATAGGCTTGTACATATTGATAAGCAAATTGTTGCCGGAGAGTTCGCTCCTTATCAAAATTCCATCTTTTGCAGAAGACAAGTCTTTCCAAGTAGTAAACATAAACTTCTTCTCGGTTTTGAGTTCTTTTTCGGTCACCCACCTTGAATCGAAGAATTGCTCCAAGTCTTTTCCTTCCTTAGTCTTTGCCCCTATCTTTGTGTCTTTTGGCTTGTTGTCTGTGCCAAGTTTGCTCAAAAAATACACAAGATATGCTCCGCCACCAACAATTAGTGGGGGCATAAAGTAGTTGCTTTGGCTAAGTTTGGCAATATCAAACTCTCCCTTGCCTTCTATGTAATAGGCGAGTAGTAGCCCCAACAAGGCACACCCAGCCAAGACGGGAATAAATAATAATAATCTTTTTAAACTTTTCATAATTACATTATATATATTTAAAATTTTTTTGACAAATCTTTTATCGCAATTGTTTTTGTGAAAAGTAATTGCTTTTTGCGAACAATATTTTTTTGAAAAGATATTTTTTTGAAAAGACGATTATTTTTTTTATTTTTGAAAGAGTAAGTGCTTTGTGAAAAATAACTGCTTTTTGCGAACAATATTTTTTTGAAAAGATATTTGTTTTTTTGAAAAGACGATTTTTTTTATAATTTTATTTTTTAATTTTTTGAAAGAACAAGTGTTTATTTTTTTGTAAACAACATTTTTCGTGAACAACGTTTTTTGTGAAATGATATTTATTTATTTTTTTTGAGAAGGGTAGATG
>CAVHMC010000108.1:0-2833 GCA_963636895.1 Oscillospiraceae bacterium
ACAATATAATAATAAAAAACAACAAAATAGTAATAAAAAAACACACGAGTTGTGCGTTCCTTTTGTTTGGTGGTCTTAATAGGACTCGAACCTATGACCTCTTCGATGTGAACGAAGCGCTCTAACCAACTGAGCCATAAGACCATTAAACAATTAGTATTATATCACATTCTTTAAAATTTGCAAACATTTTTCAAAAAAATATTCAACTTTTTATTTGAAAGCACAAATTTATTTTTTTCAAAGATTATTTTTTATAATTTTATGTTTTTTAATTTCTTTTGCCTTTTTGTCGATTATTATTTCATCAATATATAAAGTTGTACCGATATTTTTATTATTCTTTAATATTCGAGATAAATTTTTTAATATCGTCGGTGTTTTTTCATAAAATGTGACTTTCCCAAAGATTTTTTCTAGATTTGGCTTTATTTTTTCGTAATGTGTGCAACCTAAAACGATATTTTGTATTCTTTTATCTTTAAAAAACGACAAATTATTTTTTAAAAAAATTTGAATATCTTGCGAGGCGTCATCAATCATTTTTGCAAGTGATGGAAAACCTACGCTAAAAAAAAATTCGTTCCCACTATATTTTTTGACAATTTTGCTATATTTTATTGTGTTTGTTGTTGCAATTACAAGAGTTGGTGCGGATAAAATTTTTTTATTTATAAATGGCTCATAAAAGAAAAAATTTGTTCCCTTAAATTTTCTTTTTAGATAATTTTTAAACATGCTCGATAGAGTGTTGCACGCAACGACGACAGCTTTTATATCAAAATGGCAAAAAAAATACTCAAGCACGCTTGTGATGTGGCTTCTCAATTCCTTGTACGACTTGTTTCCATAAGGGCAATATTTTTTGTCAATAAAAAGTAAATAATTTTCACTCGGAAAAACTTTTTTTATTTTAGAATAAACAATTTCGCCCCCGCTACCGCTATCTATAATTAAAACCCAATTTGACATATATTTTTATATGATTAATAAGAGATTTTTGTATTATTAAATATGTCTTTATTTAAAAGCAAATATATTATTAAATTGTATATTTATTTTATGATAGTACTTTTAATTATTTTTTATATGTTTTTTCTATCAAATTTCCTGTGAAACATCTATAATATCATCAAAATTAATTTTTAAATTGTCAAAAATGATTACTCTTAATGTAAAATCAATTTTTGCGTGACCAATTTTTTCTTTGATATAGCCATCTTCATAATATTTGATTTTTAAAATATCATTTTTTTTGTGTTCTAGCAGAATTTTGGTCATTGTGTTCAATTTTTCTTGCGAAAGGTCGCCCTTTTGTATCCTGTCATGTTCGTATTCCTTCATGCGTAGGGCATCTTGTAAGCCCTTTAAAGCATCAAAAGGTGCAAATTGTTTTGCCCTATCACTTTTGGACATTTTTGCTCGTTTCTCCACTTTTGTGTCCCCCTATCATTTCGTTTCGCTCTTTTTGGGTGGCCTTGTTGCCCAAATCAAGCCCTTTCAAGACCGCATTTTTGCCATATTTGTCCTTTAAGGTTATAACGCTTTTTACAATTTTTTTTTGTTTAGATACATTGTTTGCAAAAAAATCATATTGTTCATGGTCCTCTGAGACAAGTGCCACAAATGAAAAGCCCAATTTTCTTATAAATTGGCTTTTATCTACTATTTTTGAAAACTCTTCCAAAATAATAGGTGACATAATGGAATACAAATTTGTTACGACGTTAAATCTAACGCTCCCTTTTGCACCTGTCCCTTTGTTGTCGCCATATCCAACATATAAAACGGCACTTTGAGTGCTATAGCCCATGTTTGACAGTTGATAGCAACCTTCTTGCAACATTTCTTTCAAAACAACGACTGCTTCTTCGTAAGTATAGTTACAAGGTAAAATTTGAGACATGGAGATGGAGCGAGACCTTGTTTTGTACGACTTTATGTCTTTCATCTCGCAACTTTCTCTTCCCCAAGCATGGTCAATCAGCAGTTCTGCATTTATGCCAAATTCGTTGTACAAGATATCTTCGTCAATTTGCCTAACACCCGCCATATCGGTTATGCCGTATTTTTCAAGTCTTGTTGCCGTTCCGACGGAAATTTGCCAAAAATCAGTGAGAGGCTTATGGTGAGATAAAGTGCGGATAAATTTTTCTTCATCTAGCATGCCTAATCTATCTGGGGCTGATTTTGCAGTGATGTCAAGAGCAATTTTTGCAAGATACATATTTGTGCCAATTCCAACACTTGCCGGGATATGCAAAGTATCATAAATTTCTTTTGTCAATTTTTCGGCAAATTGTCTCGCAGTCAACTGATACAAAGTCAAATAGTCCGAAGCATCAATAATACATTCGTCAATTGAGTAGACATGGATATCGTTTTTGTCGATATATTTTAAATAAATTGCGTAGATATTTGAAGCATATTCAATGTACTTTTTCATTCTAGGTGGTGCTAAAATATATTCTATATTTTTAGGAATTTCGTACAACCTACATCTATTTCTTATGCCACAATTTTTTAGTGCTGGTGAAATGGCAAGGCAAACCGTCTTGTCTCCCCTGCTTTCGTCGGCAACGACTAGGTGCACTTTCATGGGGTCAAGCCCACGTTCGGCACTTTCGACAGAAGCAAAAAAAGATTTCATATCAATAACAAAATAACATCTATCTTTTATCACGACATCGTCTCTTATCATAATATGTTCTCCTTTTGCACATAAATTATACCTTAAATTGATTATGTTGGCTAGTTTTTCACGATAAGCAAATTTAAAGTACTAGAAAATTGTTCTCCACTATTATATCAAAATTTAAGATAAGCAAATAAA
>CAVHMC010000109.1:0-2809 GCA_963636895.1 Oscillospiraceae bacterium
CAATTATCTTGTTTTTAAATATTAATTTTTTATTTAATTTTAAATATTTTGTATCCTTGCATTGACAAAAATAGTTATCTACAATCTTGATTAAAATTATTGGGGTGGGAAATGAACGCAAAGGCGGTTGCAAAAAAATACAACGAAATAATGTCGGACAAGTCTCGTATGAACAAATTGTACAACGAGAGTTTTACGCTTGACGACTGCCTTCAATTGCTTAGCAACTTTATGGAAGCAATTATCGGGTCGGACGGCAAGGTCCCTAGCCATTTTATAAGAACGCCTCACGAGCTTTCACGTTTTTTTTACGGGTTGGAACTAAGCGATAACGATTTGCAAAAGAATATTTTGTCGAACCCTATCCTTTGCCATGCTTTTAATGGTGTAAATTTGGAAAAAGTCATAAAATACGGGTTGGGGAGTGAAAAAATTATCGACGAAGACATTGCAAAAAAAATGGATACCGTCGAGGCACATTTTGGTCATTTGCACAACTACTATAATTATCAACTAAATTCTCGCAACGAAATATATGTAGGTTTTCCGGGCTTTTCTGAAATGGAGTTTGCAACAAAATTTAGCCCAGAAAGATTGTTTTTGGGGTTGTTGTATCAAAGGGACAACGAATGTTTGCCGATGATTATGGGCGAAACGAAAAAAGGCTATTACACAAGAGTTCTGGACAACAATATCGACAAGTTGGAGTGTAAAGCGGACAAAGACATGCTAAAGAGCCTTGGACATGAAATTGTGGACAAGTTTTGTACAAAAAGGCCAATAATTGCACTTTTTGACACCTATTCAAAAAATTATAATCTTGTCGCTCGCGATTTTGAAAGATGCATAGACATTCCTATCGAAAAATATCTTAAAATTAACCTAAAATTTTTTGCACTAGGCAACCCGATAGATGTTTTTAGTCGCAACAAATGTGGAAAAAATATCTTTGAAGTCGATGATATTGCCATTTGTGACAATATTATTCCGCCAACCTCTCTTGGACTTGTCGAAGTGCCAGACGGCTACGAACTTAGACAATATTTGGCTTATGTAAAAGGGGCAAAAATGGGAGATTTGGTTGACTTTCAATCGGGGAAGAGAGTTGAGGAAAACGGCATCATCAACGTTTTAGACAATAAAAAGGAAAAAGAATTTGTTGATGTGTTAAATTATTTTAAAAAGGCCAAACTTGTCGAAAGTGAGTTTGAAAGGCTTTCAAAAAAGGAAATGGTCAAGACGAATTTAAAACATGCAACGATTGAGAGCGCTGATGCCGAAAGAAAAACTATCGGCAGTTTTAGCCCAAAAACCAGCAAAAATGGTGCCAACTCTATAAAAATCAAAAAACAAAAGAAGGCGGACTTGAAAGATAGATCGATAGATATGCCACATGATTTTTCTAGTCAAGGGCAAGGAAAAGGGCAAAAAAACTATGTCTCCTTTAATGGTTGCAAATTCATTTTTGAGCCAAAAACTCTTGACGACGAAATTGATTGGTCAAAAATTTAGGAGCCACAAATTTAGGATAAAATTGGTCGAAAATTTTGTTTTACTTTTAAACGAGAATTTATAGTTTTGACAAAATTTGTGTGCCTTTTTGTTGAAAAATAGGGAATATCTTGTTTAAATAAATTTTGAAAATTACGTAAAAATTTAAAAAAAATAAAAAAAGTCGTAAATATTTATTGACAAAACTTTTTAAAATTGGTATCATAATAATGTCGCAAATGATATGGGGGTATGGCTCAGTTGGCTAGAGCATCTGCCTTGCACGCAGAAGGCCGTCGGTTCGAGTCCGACTATCTCCACCAAAGGGTTAAGCCCCTTGTGACTTTTGTCGTTTTGCGACGTTGCAAAAGTCAAAATAATGGAATGTAGCTCAGCCGGTTAGAGCACCACCCTGATAAGGTGGGGGTCGGTGGTTCGAGTCCACTCATTCCAACCATAAGAAAGTAGGGTCACCTACTTTTTTTGTTTCAATTATCCCCACCTTATGCAAAGTTGCACTTTGCCAAATGCTTTGCATTTGCAGGGTGGGCACCACCCTTAACGCACTTCGCTTCGCTCTCAAAGGTTGGGGGTCGGTGGTTCGAGTTCACTCATTCCAACCACGAGCAAGTGTTTGACGCAAGTCGATCACTTTTTCTTTTACATAATGAGCGTTGAAAGTTTGCTTTCAGAAGCGAATTTAGGGAGAAGAAAAAAGTTTGCAACACAAACTTGCGAGTAATGGAACGCACCACGAAGAACCACCATTTGGATAATCCCCCAAGCCTTATATCGTGCAAAAAGCACGCTATAAGGTGGGTACAGTAGGGTTACCTACTTTTTTTGTTTACATAAAGTAACCCCCACGAGCAATTACATTGCTCACTTGGCAAAGCCAAGTCTTATCAGGGTGGAGACCCTGTTAGAAAACGCAAAGCGTTTCGCAAGGCACCACCCTTAACGGGCTAAAGGCCCCAAAATCATTTGGTGCCTTTTAAGGTGGGGGGGGGGGGGCGGTGTCCGCTACGCGACTACGTGCTGGCGTTTTACTTGCACATTCGCGAGTCTACTTTAGTCCTACCAAATTTGAGAGCGAATTTTTCCTATCGGTCTAATTCTAACGTAAACTCTCTAATTCTGATACATTTGATGTCAATTGATGTCAATTGATGTCAAAATTGATGTCAATTTTTTTATTCTTTTGAGAGAATAAAATCTTCTATTTGTTTTACTATATTTTCTTCGGTGTCATTTGCGTTTATATAAAGGTCGTAGTTTTCTTTTTCGCCCCAAACCTTATTTGCAACCAAAGAATAAT
>CAVHMC010000110.1:0-2777 GCA_963636895.1 Oscillospiraceae bacterium
GAATTTAAGTTGTATTTGTTCAAAAAATCTAAAAAAAATAAAGAACCAAAACAAATAAAAAACTCAAAATTTCAAAAAACAAATATGTTGATGGCTTCGCCCGTTGAGTATGGCTTTTCAAAAAATATTGCTGTAAAGACTGCAAAATCGCGTAAAATTTCTTTTTTTAAGGCAAATAATTTTCAAAAGTGTCAATCTAACAACTCAAGATATATTTTTATTTTGACTATTTTTTTGGTTGTTTTTGGTGCGCTAATGGTATATAGTGCAAGTTTTTATTCTGCACAAAAAAATTATAACAACCAATATTTTTTCTTAATAAAACAAGTCTTAGGCATCGTCGTTGGGTTTGTTTTTATGTTGTTTTTTTCAAAGTTTAACTATAACAATTTGTCAAAATTCTCTATTTATTTTGTTGTTTTTTCGTTTGTTTTGTTAGGGCTTGTTTTTGTCCCAGGCATTGGTGTGGAGAACTATGGCGCAAGGCGTTGGATAAAACTTGCATTCTTTACAATTCAACCTAGCGAACTCGCCAAATTTGCTTTTGTACTGTTTTCTAGCTATTTTTTAAGCAAAAATCACGAAAAAATCAAGCATTTTAGCACGCTTTTACCCGTCTTGCTGGTCGGGTGTGGCTATTGTCTCATGATTATTTTGGAGCCTAATATGTCCATTACTATGTGCATGGGGCTTGTTATGCTTTTTATGTTGTTTGTTGGCGGAGCGTCTTTCAAACACTTTTTGTTGTTGTGTATTCCACTTGTTGTGCTTGTTCCTGTTTTAATTATCATCGAGCCTTACAGACTTTTGCGTCTTCTTGCCTTTATCAACCCATGGGCAAGTCCAAAGGGTGAGGGCTACCAACTCATTCAATCTTTTTTTGCGATTTCAAATGGTGGACTTTTTGGTGTTGGGCTTTTTAATTCCCGTCAAAAATATCTTTTTCTTCCATTTGCGGAAAGTGACTTTATTTTTTCAATAATTTGTGAAGAATTTGGGCTTGTTGGGGCAATTTTTGTTGTGTCGCTCTTTGTTTTGCTAATAATTTTTGGTATAAAGGTTGCAATTAATGCAAAGAATCGCTTCGGTTGCTACCTTGCTAGTGGTATCGTTGCCGTTGTTGCTATTCAAACTCTTCTCAATATTGCGGTCGTAACAGGCTCTATCCCACCCACAGGTCTTCCGCTTCCGTTTATAAGTAGCGGGTCAACTTCAATCGTCGTCTTTATGTCCGCCATGGGCGTTTTATGCAATATCGACAAGCAAAATAGAGTAAATTTTAACGCCAAACAATATTAAATTAAAAAAAATGCAAATTTTCAATTTTTGAACTTTTATAATTATATCAATTAACATACTAACAAAATTTTCCATAAAATGATATGTAAGGGGTATTTTATGGATAAATTTATAATAAACGGCGGGAAAAATCTTGTCGGAAGTGTTGTTGTGCCAAAATCAAAAAATGCGATATTGCCTATTTTAGCGAGTTGTATTTTGTGCAAAGAAGACATAATCTTGCATAATTGTCCGCAGTTTTCTGATATAGACAGCATGCTTGAACTTCTTAAAGTATTGGGTGCAAAAATTGAGAAAAAACGCAAAAATATACATATAAATTGCAAAAATATCACCAATTGTACCTTACCAAGCGACATTTCAAAAAAAATTAGGTCGTCTATTTTTTTATTAGGGCCCTTGCTTTCTAGATTTGGCTGTGCTGTTGTTTCCTACCCAGGCGGTTGTGAAATTGGTGCTAGGCCAATTGACCTTCACATAAAAGGTTTAAAGGCTCTTGGCACAAAAATTGAGGAAAAATATGGTAAAATTGCCTGTTGTGCGCATAAATTGGTGGGTAATGATTTTCACCTAGACTATCCAAGTGTGGGTGCAACCGAAAATATTATGATGGCGGGCGTTTTGGCTAAAGGCACTACTAGAATATTCAATTGTGCTAAAGAACCCGAAATCGTCGACCTTCAAAATTTTATCAATTCAATGGGCGGGAAAATTATGGGTGCTGGGACCGATACTATCGTCGTCGAAGGTGTTAGCAGTCTTCATTCGACCCATTTTACACCGATAGGCGATAGAATAATTGCTGGTACGTATCTTTTGGCTGGTTGCATGTGTGGCGGGGATATTTTGGTAAAAAATGTCGATTTTAGTCATATTTACTCACTTTTAACCAAACTTCACGACGCGGGCTTTGACTTGCAAATTAAAGATGATAATATAAGATTGCGTAGCGATGGTTGTAAAAACTCGTTTGAAAAAATTGAAACCTTGCCCTATCCGGGCTTTCCGACCGACCTTCAAGCACAAACTATGTCTTTGCAATGCGTGAGCAAAGGGACGTGTGTGATAACCGAAAACCTTTTTGAAACTCGCTTTAAACAAGTTCCAGAACTTATCAAAATGGGGGCGAACATTATCACAAAAGGGAACACTGCTATCGTGACGGGTGTGAAAGATTTGTATGGTGCGGAAGTTACGGCTCCCGATTTGCGAGCGGGTGCGGGGCTTGTAATGGCTGGCATGTGTGCACATGGGCAAACAATTGTAAATAATGTTCATTACATAGATAGGGGGTATGAATCAATAGAAAAGGTGTTCAATTCTCTTGGTGCCGATATACATAGGGTGTAAATTTGCCAAATTTATTATATTTTTCCTTTTTTTAAAAAATTAAAAGTTTGATGCAAAAAGTGACGATATTGTGTAAAAATTGAGATAAAATAAAAAAAATATAAAAGTTAAGTAAAAATCGACAATAT
>CAVHMC010000111.1:0-2766 GCA_963636895.1 Oscillospiraceae bacterium
CAATTAAATAAGATTCACTAATTTGAAATAAAAATTTTGAAATAAAAATTTGAAATAAAAAAGGAAAAATATAAATATAAAGAAGAGAAAAAAAATGGAATATGATGTAATTGTTGTGGGGAGCGGGCATGCGGGTGTGGAGTGTGCACTAGCTCTCAGTAAATTAAATAACAAAACTTTGCTTATTACGCTGAATTTGGATAGTATTAGTTTTCTTGCGTGCAATCCTTCTATTGGTGGGACGGCAAAAGGGCAACTTGTGAGTGAAATTGATGCCCTTGGCGGTGCGATGGGTGTTGTGGCGGATAGAAATATTCTCCAAATGCGTATGCTCAATCGTGGCAAAGGTGTTGCGGTGCAAAGTTTGCGGGCGCAGGTGGACAAGCACGCTTATCATCTTGATATGAAAAGCGTTCTACAAAACCAAATAAATCTTGACATAAAACAATGCGAAGTGGTGGAAGTTTTGGTTAAAGATGGAAAGGTGTATGGTGTAAAGACCGCTTTTGGGGAAGAAATTTATGCTCGTGCGGTTGTTTTGTGTACGGGGGTATATTTGGATAGTAGAATAATTATAGGAAATTTTACAAAAAGCCAAGGTCCAAATGGTTTTGTGAACGCGCACGGTTTGTCGCAAAATTTATCTCAAATAGGGCATAAAATTTTGCGTTTTAAAACGGGGACACCTGCTAGAGTGGATAAAAATTCCATTGATTATTCTCGTTTTGAAATACAACAAGGCGACGACAATATCTCGTATTTTTCTTTTATTCACGCGGGCAACCCTAAAAATAGGGCGGTGTGTTACCTTGGATACACAAATGAAAATACTCATGAGATAATAAGGCAAAATCTCGACAAGGCGCCAATGTATTCGGGACTTATAAAGGGTGTCGGCCCTAGATATTGTCCGTCGATTGAAGACAAAGTGGTGCGTTTTGCGGATAAAGATAGACATCAAATTTTTCTTGAACCAGAAGATAAGACTGGCGACGAGATTTATGTGCAAGGGTTTAGCACGTCGATGCCGGTAGATATTCAAGAGAGAATGTACAAAAGTGTCGAAGGCTTCCAAAATGTAAAAATTTTGAGAAACGCTTATGCTATAGAATACGACTGCATATCATCTCTTGACCTTTTACCCACATTGGAAAGCAAAATTGTGCATAACTTGTTTTTTGCGGGGCAAATCAACGGCACAAGTGGCTACGAAGAAGCGGGTGCACAAGGTATTATGGCTGGAATAAATGCAAGCAACAAGTTGCAGGGCAAGCCACCTTTTATTTTGAAACGTGACGAAGCGTATATTGGCGTGCTTATTGATGACCTTGTGACAAAAGGGACAAACGAACCTTATAGAATGATGACGAGTAGGGCGGAATATCGGTTGCTTTTAAGGCAAGATAACGCGGATATTCGTCTCACACCGCTTGGAAGAGAAATAGGACTCGTTGACGACGAAAGATGGAAAGTTTTTACTAAGAAAGTTAAACAAATTGAACGAGTAAAAAAGATTTTAGACTCAAAAGTAGACGGAAAAAGGGCACGAGAGT
Source organism: Oscillospiraceae bacterium (assembly GCA_963636895.1). GTDB lineage: Bacteria > Bacillota > Clostridia > Christensenellales > UBA1242 > UBA7862. Next base: position 1,554 of record CAVHMC010000111.1, read on the forward strand.
TTTTAAAACAAGTAGGAGAAGGTGAAGGTGGAGTGATAAAAACCTACAATGATTTGCTAAAACGAAGCAAAGTGTCGATATTTGACTTAAGGGAGTTTTTTGATATTTTACCTAAAATTGGCACACAGATTTTGTCTTATGTTGAGACGGAAATTAAGTATGAAGGCTACATAAAAAGGCAGGAAAGTCTTGTCGAACAAATGAAAAATAACGAAAAAACGCCACTGCCACAAGATTTTGACTATTCGCTTGTTAAAGGTTTGCGTCTTGAAGCTAGACAAAAACTTAATCAAGTCAAGCCACTCACTTTGGGACAAGCGAGTAGAATAAGTGGAGTGTCACCCGCGGATATATCCGTTTTATCAGTTTATTTAAAAGTAAAAAATATAACAAAAAAATAAAATAAAAATTGGTTGATTAAAATAAAATAAAACGTTCAAAAGATATTAAAAAAGGATTTAAAATGGCATTTAAAGATACATTAATTGAGAATTTTTCAAAATATAATTTCAAACTAACAGACGAGCAACTTGAGAATTTTGAAAAGTATTATGATATGCTTTTAAAGTGGAATGAAAAATTTAATTTAACCACAATTTTAGGGGAAGAAAATGTTGTGCAAAAGCATTTTTTGGATAGTGTTTTGTGTGTTAATTTTTTTAAAGAAAATTCAAAAATTTTAGACGTTGGTGCTGGTGCTGGCTTTCCATCTTTGCCACTTAAAATGATGAATAATTCCCTTGAAATTACGATGATTGATAGTGTCAACAAGAAGGTCCTTTTTTTGAAGGAAGTAGTAAAAGATTTGCAATTGAACAATGCTTATGCGGTGCATACTCGTGCGGAAGATTTTGCAAAAAACGCACGTGAAAAGTATGATTATGTGGTATCGCGAGCGGTGGCAAGTCTAAATACTCTTGCGGAATATTGCCTTCCGTTTGTAAAAATTGGCGGGTATTTTGTTGCCTATAAGTCTGAAAAAACCGACGAAGAAGTGGCAGAAGCACTTTCCGCAATCGAAAAATTGGGCGGAAAAATTGAAAAAATTGAAGAAATAGATTTGTTTGGTGCAACAAGAAAATTTGTTTATATAAAAAAAGTTTCGCACACTCCTGCACAATTTCCTAGGGGCAAAAACAAGCCTCGACTTGTTCCTTTAAAATAATTTAAACTTAAATTTATTTAAAACCCTTATTTTAAAAGAGATATTAAA
>CAVHMC010000112.1:0-2703 GCA_963636895.1 Oscillospiraceae bacterium
ATTTTTAAGGTAAAAAAATCCCCTTTTAAATTTTTTGATATATATTTTAAAATTTCAACGAATGACGGTTAAATGCTTGAAAAATTTTTGCTTTTTGCGTATAATTAATTATAATAAAAGAGTGGACAATAATCAAAAGTCGGATAAATTGACTTTAAGGGAGCGAAGGTGAAAAACAATACCTATTTATTTGTATCAATTTTGGCTCTTGTTGGGGGGCTAATTCTTATAGCCTTTGGCAGAGCAGATATTTTTTCCATAGGGCTTACTTTGATGGGAATTGTTGGCACTTTGGCGGGGCTATTTCTTCTTATTAGCCCAGAAAATAAAAAAGAAAGCAAGACAAAAGAACAGGCGAAACCTAGCACCGCTCAAACAATTTCGCCACACGTTTGTGACCACTCTCATTGTGTGGAAAAACTGGATAGACCAAGACTTATAGACAACAAGGTCGTGTGTAAATATTGCAAATGCAAGTTTGCAAAAACTCTTGACAAATGTCCCTACTGTGGTGCACCGCAAAACAATTAAAGATGCACGTCATGAGACGATATTTTTCACAACACAAAGATAAAAATTGCTGTATCAATTTTGCTTATAATCAAAGTTGTCATAAATTGGTATATGTTTAAAATACGCAAGACTATCAATTAGTATAGCAAAAGTGCAACTAATTTTACATATTTTGAAAATTACCAAAAGATTTAATAAAAATAAAATTTTACGTTAAAGGAAATAAAAAATGACGAATAAAAAAACTTTTATAATTACAACATCTATAGTTTGGGGGCTACTTTTGGTGTGCTTCGTTTTAGGTACAATTTTCGATTTGCAAATTAGCAAACTTTTTGTAGACTTGCCTAGCGACGGCTATTATTCTCAAAATATTTTTGCAATACTTGGCGAAATTATTGGCGAGCAGGTTTTATATTTATTTTTAATTTGTGCTTGTGCAATACTCTTTTTTCACTTATTGCGTACTCCCATCTCAAAAAAATGGCTAAATATTTGCCTTATGACAGGGGTGGCTATGCTTGGCATTTTAGTGGGCTTTTATTGTTTTTACAAACTTTCCAAATATATTGGCATCTATTCAGATTTTGGGTTAAGCGAATTTAGAGAAAAAACCGTTGGAAAACTTGCACTTTTTGCCATGTCTCTTGTGTTTACCTTGTGCATGTTCTTGTGTTTCATTAAAGTAAAAAAAGAGACCTTGCAAGATTTGTCAAAATGGGCAATATGGGTGTTGATAATAAGTGCCTTGTCCAATGCTTTTGTGCAAGGGCTAAAACTTTTTTGGGGCAGGACAAGATTTAGGGCAATGAATTATATGGGCGATAGCGAGTTTGCACACTATTCTGACTGGTTTAAAATCAACACCGACCGCTTTGCAAGTGTAGATGACGTTCCATACATAAGCGATTTTTACAAGTCCTTCCCTTCGGGGCACTCTTGCGCTTCGGCAAGCACTTTTCTTTTAGTTCTCCTTCCTTGCTTTGTCAAAAAAACAAACACTTTTGGCTGGAAGACCACCTTTATTACTTTTGCAAGCGTTTATACCTTCCTTGTAATGTTGTCGCGAATTGTTGCAGGTGCACACTTTTTTACCGACGTTTTTGTTGGCGCTTTTTCAACAATTATTTTAGTCTTTGTTGCAAAATGGTTTTTTATTGAAAAAAGATTTAAAAAGCAAAAAACAAACGTAAAATCAAAATAATTGAAATTTATCCTTGTGCAAAATGTATCTCGGCTTTTGTGCAAAACATATCTCTGCTTTTATGAAAAGCATATTTTGTTTCTTGTGAAAAAGTTTTTCAGTTTTGTTTTGCTTGACCTTTTATCTTAAATTATTTTTTAAAAAACTTGCTTGAAAGTACACTCGCAAGCAAGTTTTATAGTCATTTAAATCAAAAGCACAAAGTGTTGATTTTTTTTGAATACAAGAGTATTGTTTTTGGCCTTTCTAAAATTTTACTCTAAATTTTTTCTAAAAATAAAATACTAAGTTATCTCAAAATTTCCCTTTTAATATCAACAAGTAATCATATTTTTTGTTGGCTTTAGCTTTAAATTCCGATTTTTTTTATTTTTAATGATTAAAAGACTTTAAATAAGCAAAAATAATATAAGAGTAAACACAAGCCCGATTGAAAGGATTGACGCAATTAGTGCAATTATGCCGATAGATTTTCTATTGAGTCTTGTCTGCAAAACGGCAAAAACAAAGGCATACATTGATAGAATTGTGGACACAACAATTCCGCTTAAGATATAAATAACAACGATTAATAGGTTGGAAAAGCCCGCAAGTTCTAAGTTGGAAAACTTGCAAATTAAGGAACAAACGCCAAGTAGAAGGGAGATAAAAGACAAGATTAGCGACGTTGTCCCGTATTTTTTTATACCTTTTCGCTCGTCTTCTTGTTTTTCTTTGTCTACATTGTAACCATTGACAAGATTGCGAAATAGAAAAAACCCTGTGGCTCTGCCTATGCTATCTTGTGGATTGAGTTCGTTTTTATTGTTTTTTAAGTTCATATTTTCCCTTTTTTACCTATTTTGTGTAAAAAAATAAAAACAATACATAAAGTTAAAATAATATGAAAACTTAAAATAATATGAAAATAAAATAATACAAAAAGTTAAAATAATAAAAAGACAATTAACAAGCAAAAAAACAAGCATAATAATAAACAAAAGAAT
>CAVHMC010000113.1:0-2651 GCA_963636895.1 Oscillospiraceae bacterium
CAGGCTTTCGCCCATTGCCCAATATTCCCCACTGCTGCCTCCCGTAGGAGTCTGGACCGTATCTCAGTTCCAATGTGGCCGATCACCCTCTCAGGTCGGCTAATCATCGCGGTCTTGGTAGGCCATTACCCTACCAACTAACTAATGATACGCGAACTCATCTCTCACCGATAAAATCTTTTACTGCTATCCGATGCCGGATCGTAGTCTTATGCGGTATTAGCAAATATTTCTACTTGTTGTCCCCCTGTGAGAGGTAGATTATTCACGCGTTACTCACCCGTCCGCCACTAGATTTATTCGTTGCACAAAACACGCCATATAGACACATTTTGTGCAACAAACAAATCCCGTTCGACTTGCATGTATTAAGCACGCCGCCAGCGTTCGTCCTGAGCCAGAATCAAACTCTAATAAAATGGTATAATAAATTCTTACGAATGTATTATCAATTATCAAAGCGTCTAACTCAAAACATTCATTACTGACTGTTTATAAGATGTTTGCTTGATTAAAATCCTTGAAATATCCAAGAACTTTGTATAAACCTTAACTATTAAATTGTTATGGAACGTGTCGTCTTTCTCTCAACGACATTGCAAGAATACCATAGTAAAAATTATAAGTCAACAGCTTTTTTTGCTTTTTTCGTGGTTTTTTTAACTTTTTTTTAAAATTTTCGAACACACTGCCACGTGTTTAGTCTTTTTACCCTCAAATAACCGCTAAAATAGCGGAGATTACGTCATAAAACTTTTTTTGTAAAATCTCAATTTTGTCGCCTTTTTCTCCGTTTTTCATCAAAAATAGGTCGTTTAGCACCTTCACAACCTCTCCAGCAAGCCTTTTGTTTGAAAAAAAATAAATCTTGTTTTGACAACTCGCAACCATGCCGTAATCTTTTTCTATGTCAAAAATTTCTTTCTCTAAATCGTCAAGTTTTTCTTGCACAAGTACAAACTTGCCACCCGAAAAGGTCTTTCTAAAAACATTGCACAACTTTTCCATTTTAGCAAGCACGTCTTGCAACTTTTGCGTGTCTCCCGTCTCAAGACTTGCCACCTTGTTGTACTTTTCGTTGTACTCCTTTGCCATTTTATAGAAATTTTCGCTATTTAAAAAGTCTTCCATTTCTACCCCTATTTTGAGAATTTAAAATTGGTTTTATAATCAAAAACCTTGCTCTATCCAGAAAAATGAGAACCTTATATGTTATATCTAATGAGAATTTTATTTGTTATATTTAATTATATAACATGTGTATATTGTATTATCGGAAGTTGAGTCGGAGAGTTTACTCGTAAGCCCAGACTGATGGTTATTCAAATTTGTGATGCCACAAGATATTTGTGGAATTGCGTTAGCAATTTGATTTGCAAACATTGTGAGCTAATCAATATCACATAGTTCACAATATGTATACACTATATTTAATATGTGTGACATGTATAGATTATGAATTGCAAGTTCGCATTTTAAGTAGTTGTTGGAAATATATAGGACATTGGAAAGTTTTTTGGTAACTTGATTTGAAAAACTTATGGCGACCGAGCGGGTCTAGCCCCCACACCCTTTCAGGGCGGGCGCTATCTTCCACTCGACCGCCTATTTTCAATAGGTCGTCACTTAATTATATAAAGTGGTCGTCACTTAAGGAATATAAAAATATAGGTTGTAAAAACATACCGGCGACCGGGTGCGACGAGCCCCTTTCGTGGCAAACCGCACCCGACCGCCTATTATATACAGTCCCTTTGTCCCGGAAGGTGTCACGTAGTGACGGAAGGGTAGTAAAGTTGTTTCTTTCTTGTTAGTCGAGTAGTTGTCCTTACTTTACTACCCCCTCGTCGGCTTTGCCGACACTCCCCCTTACAATGGGGAGTATAAATTGGTTGAAAAAAATATTCCCCCTTGTGAGGGGGAACGTCTCGTAAGAGACAAGGGGGTAGCCCCCGTATCAACTATTTTTATTCCAAGTGTAATCCGCATAAGTTGTTACCAAATTTGTTGCATTTGTAGAAGTATTTGTTAAATCGCTCACGGTTGCCGTTGTACCTTCGCTTATTTCTATAGTCCAAGTGCTTGTAGTGTCTGCAAAAGTTACAGTTGTAAGGCTAGTACAGCCCATAAAAACATAACTTTGAATAGTCTCTACACCGCTCGGTATTGTCATGTTAGTAAGACCAATGCAACTGCTGAAAGCCCCTTCCTTAATAATTATCACACTTTCGGGTATTCTCAAACTAACGAGACTATCGCACATCGCAAAAGCCATATCCGATATTTCGCCCACGCTATCTGGGATACTCACACTTACTAGATTTTTACAATAAACAAATGCACAAGTTTCTATTTTGATTATACTTTCAGGTATATCTATCTTTTTCAAATTAGAGTAGGCCAAAAAATAAGGATCAGCTGTAGTCACACTGTTAGGAATAATCATACTCTCCATTCCAAAAGCAACAAAAGAGTTCACTCCAATAGTAGTCAAACTATTAGGTAGTATTACTGTCGTCACTGCATTCAAAATGACATTACCTGATTTATCTCCTTCCATCTTGCCACCTAAACAATTTAGCCTATTATCTTCATCCCCCGACACACTAGTTACACTATTTGAAATAACCATATTTGTGGTGCCGGTAAAG
>CAVHMC010000114.1:0-2644 GCA_963636895.1 Oscillospiraceae bacterium
TCTTTGACCTTTATATTTTAATGCCAAATTTTTCCTTTGTCAAATATTTTTTTTTAAAAAAATTAAAAAATTTTAAAAAATGCTATAAAAAAAAGTTATATAAAAATAATACTATATAAAAATAATGCTATGCAAAAATGAAGTGAACCACTTAAAGTTATCTAACTTTTTGAGTTCACTTCAAAATACACTTTGTTTTTATTTTTTAAATCTTAGACATCTAAGAGAATTTAGTATCGCGACAAGAGTTACACCAACGTCTGCTATAACAGCACTGAGCATGCCAGTGACACCAAATGCACCAAGTGTCAAAAAAATCAATTTTATGCTAGCAGATAAAATAATGTTTTCCCATACAATTTTTTTGGTGAAACGTGATATTTTGATGGCTTCCACAATTTTTTGTGGGTCATCGTTGGCAAGCACTATGTCCGAAGCTTCAATGCTAGCCGAGTTGCCTTTTAGCCCCATACTAAAACCGACATCTGCAAGCGTCAAAGAGGGTGCGTCGTTTAACCCGTCGCCAACATAACCTATTTTGTTCTTTTCCTTCTCTTTTTCTATCCAATCAAATTTGTCTTGCGGTAGCAAATTGAAATACGCCTCGTCTACCCCCACTCTTTCCGCCACCTTTTTAACAACAAATTCATTGTCGCCCGACAACATTACAGTCTTGATGCCCATTCTTTTTAGCATTTTACAAGCAGAAATTGAACTATCTTTCACCTTATCTTCAAATTTTATTTCGCCAATTTTGACGTCGTTTTCGAAAAGTTCCACAGTGGTATCAGTCAAAGTAAGTGTTTTTCTTCCTACAAAATATTTGTTGCTTTTATAGTCAAAATACACGCCTTCGCCCGTCACTTCTTTCATATTTTCGACGTTATCCAACTTTTCCTTGCAATTTTTTACAAGAGAAAGAGCGAGCGGGTGCAACGAATTCTTTTCGCCCATCGCACAAAGTCGCAAAACGTCCGATTGACTTTTGTTGTCCGAATAAGATATTATTTGAGTTATCTCAAACTCGCCCGTTGTCAAAGTGCCCGTTTTATCAAAAGCAATAGTATTGAGATTTGCGGTACCATCAAGATAGTTGGAACCTTTTATCAAAATTCCCTTTTTTGAAGCAACGCCTATGCCCGAAAAATACGCCAAAGGGACAGATATAGCAAAGGCACATGGACAAGAAACCACAAGGAAAATCAAGCCTCGATAAACGGACGTGTTGAAGTCTTTTGTTACAGCCCACACAATCCCCCAAACGGCAAGTGCTAGCAAAATAACGCCCAAAGTGTACCATTTGGTCATTTTAGAAATTATAGTCTCCGTTTTAGACTTTTTCTCACTTGCATTTTCTATCATATCAAGAATTTTGCATACGGTACTATTCTCATATTTACTTGTAGCTTTGATTTTTAAAACGCTATCAAGAACAATGGAGCCGGATAAAATCTCGTCATTTGTTTTAAAATGTTTTGGCAAACTTTCCCCCGTCAAACTTTGAACATCGAGATTTGCTTCCCCATCAATAATAACTCCGTCGATAGCGACCTTTTCGGCAGGTTTTACAATAATTATGTCCCCTATATCAATGTCCATTGGCGAGACAATTTCTTCCTTATCATCTTTTAGTCTTGTCACTTGCTCGGGTCTTAAGTTGGTCAACTCTTCGATAGATTTTCTTGACTTGTTGAGTGCAAGACCTTCCAAAATTTTCCCAATAGAATAAAGTCCAACCACCATAAGTGCGTCCATACCTTCGCCCACCAATGTGGCACCAATGACAGAGATTGTGACTAGCATATTCTCGTTTATGGTCTTTTTTAGGAGTAATTGAACAGCTTTATAATAAGTTTTGTACCCCATAAGGAGTGCACTCGTGACAAAAAGTGGCCAATAGATATAGGCTGGGAATGGCACAAAGTTGCATATTAACCCAAGGGCAATACCCACAAAAAGCAAACAAATATCTAATAAAAATTGCTTGTTGATAACCTTAGTTTTACTTTCGAAAGTAATTTTTGCGTCGGGCTCAATTTTTTTTGTTAAATTAATTATGTCTTTAAGTGCTTGCTTTTCATTGTCGCTTTCCACTTCCAAAGTTGATTTTACAAAATTAATTTTGGCATCGCTTACACTCGCAAGTTCCTTTATTTTATTTTCCAAAGTCCTTGCACAGTTTGGGCAGTCAAGTCCCGCAATCTTGTATTTACTCTTCACTTTCCGCCTCCAAAACATGCTCCAAACTTATGTCAAACACTTGCTTTACGTGTTCGTCGGCTAGAGTGTACCATACTTCCTTCCCCCGCTTACAACATTTTATCAAATTCATTTCTCTCAAATTTTTAAGTTGATGAGACACAGCCGACTTGGTCATATTTAAAATAACAGATATATCACACACGCAAAGCTCATTTTTTTCGAGCAAATTGATAATTTTTATCCTTGTGCTATCAGAAAGTGCCTTGTAAAAATCGGATATTTGTATCAATTTGTCGTCGTCAAGCAATTTTGCTCTTGCATCTTTCACCAAATTTTCGTGAATCGCATCGCAGTCGCAACAACATTCATTTCGTAACATTTTTCACCTCAGTTGAATATTTACTCAACTATTATAGTTGAATATCCATTCAATCGTCAACTT
>CAVHMC010000115.1:0-2592 GCA_963636895.1 Oscillospiraceae bacterium
ATTTCAAATTTATATTAAAATTTTTTATTCCTTATTTTTTATTTATCAATTTTTTATGTATTAATATATTAATTTATTTTTAGACGCGTTTGGCATATTTTTCGACAAAAAACGCAAAATATTTAAAAGGTGGTGACTCATGATATATTATTGTTTTCTTGTTTCTTTCATTTTAAGCGTAATAATTGCACCTTTTTACATAAAAATCGCAAAAAAACTTAAGTTTGGGCAAAATATCTTGGGTTATGTTGAGGAACATTATTCAAAACAAGGCACTCCAACCATGGGCGGTTTTATTTTTATTCTTCCAACAATTATCGTGAGCTTGATTTTTGCAAAATCAAACCTAACGCTTTCTCTTTTGTGCATGGCGGTTTTCTTGTCGTATGCGATTGTCGGTTTTTTAGACGATTTTATCAAAATTAAATTTAAACGAAATCTTGGGTTGCGTGCCTATCAAAAAATCATATTTCAACTCGCAATTGCACTTGCTGTGGCTTTTTTTGTTTACAAAAACGATATGATAAGGGGAATATATTTGCCGTTTTCCTTGACAAAAGTCGATTTCGGTTGGCTTATTATTCCTTTTATTGTTTTGGTTTTTGTTGCGACCACCAATAGCGTCAATTTAACAGATGGTCTAGATGGTTTGGCAGGAAGTACAAGTCTTATTGTCTTTCTTTTTATTGCGCTCATCAATTCTTTCTATTGTGCAAAACTTTTTTCTTCTTTGAGTGCCGATTATTTGACTCAAATGCACAATCTCAACGTAACTTGCGTGGCTGTTTCAGGCAGTTTGCTTGGTTTTTTGGTTTTCAATTTTTATCCTGCCAAAATTTTTATGGGAGACACGGGCTCGCTTGCTCTTGGGGCACTTCTTTCTTGCGTGTGTTGCTTTGGTGGAACAAGCCTTTATATCCCAATTGTTGGAATAATGTTTGTCGTCTCGTCACTTAGCGTTATTTTGCAAGTTTTGCATTATAAAAGAACAAAAAAACGCATATTTCTCATGGCACCTTTTCATCATCATTTGGAACATAAAGGAATGAATGAAACAAAAATCGTTTTCATATACATAGTAATAACAATACTCGTGGGGACTCTCACGCTTGCATTGTTAGGGGGAATATGAATTATTTAATTTGGGGTCTAAAAAAGAGTGGTCTTGCAAGCCTAAACTTGTTGCAAAAGGTCAATTTTTCCAAAAAAAATCAAAAAAATAACGATTTTGACAATTATTTTTTATTTGACGACAATGAAAAAACAAGAACTAATCTTAAAATCGAAAATAACGAGAATGTGTTTATTTTGGACAAATTAACGAAAAAAACCATCAAAAAAATGAATAAAATCGTTATTAGCCCCGCAATTTCTATAAATAATCCATTGTTAAATTTTGCGAGAAATAATAATATCGACGTTGTGGGCGAACTCGAACTTGCATATCAAAACATGGACAAATCTTGCACTCTTGTTGCAATAACTGGCACAAATGGCAAAACAACGACGACCGAACTTGTCTATCAAATTTTGCAAAAAGCGGGGAAAAAAAGCGAAAAAGTGGGGAATATTGGTCTCCCGTTTTCAAGTATGGTTGGAAACGGGGAGAAAAATGTCCTTTATGTTTGCGAAACAAGTTCATTTCAACTCGAAAGTTGCAAAATTTTCCACCCGCACATTGCTTGCCTTATCAATTTATCTCCCGACCACCTTGATAGACATAAAGATATGACAACCTATTCAAATATTAAAAAATTAATTTTTTTAAATCAAAATAAAAAAGATTTTGCGATTGTTCCAGCGGGTCTAAATGTCGAAACCAACGCCAATATTTTTCATTTTGGCACAAAAAAAAGGGTAAAACGGGGTATTTTCGTCAAAAAAAACGAAATTTTTATTAAAAAAAGTATTTTTTGTCACAAAGTATGTAATTTAAAAGATATCAATTTTTTTGGTGAGCAATATGTGGAAGACGTTTTGTGTGCTGTGATGATTGCAAAACTTTTGGGCGTAAAAAACAAATTTATCCGCCAAGTCTTGCAAAATTTTACTCCAAGTGCCCATAGACTTCAACTTGTATATTTGTCGGGCGACGGCAACAAATTTTTTGACGATAGCAAGGCTACAAATGTCGATGCGACCATCAAAGCTATGAAAGCCTTTGATTCTCCAACAATTTTGCTTTGTGGTGGGAGCGACAAAAATTGCAATTACGACGATTTATTCCTTTATTTGCCTAAAAATGTCGAAAAAATTTACGTTTTTGGTGATACTGCTGATAAAATTTTAATTAGTCACAAAAAAAGTATGTCAAATGTTTCCATAGAAAAATGCGATTCGCTTCGTCAAGCGGTCTATCTTGCGTGTCAAGAAAAAAACAAAATCATACTTTTGTCGCCTGCCTGTGCAAGTTTTGACGAGTTTTCTTCCTATAAGGAGCGTGGTGAAAAATTTTTAGAGTATATAAAAGACTACTATGAAAAATTTTAAAAATATGCCCATATAAGCCAAAAAACCTCAATAAGTGTTTAATCAAAGCATAAAAATTATCTAAACCACAAAAATAAACAAAATAAACAAAAAAAAATAAAA
>CAVHMC010000116.1:0-2477 GCA_963636895.1 Oscillospiraceae bacterium
GATAAAAAATATGAGAGATAAATAATAATAAAATTTTTAAAAATAAAAGCCTTTTATCTATTTAAGTATAAAGACACATTATACTTTTTGTTTTTAAAAAATATTTTGCAAAACGATAAATTTATGATATATTATTGTTATTATGAATATAGTTGAAATATCAAAAAAATACAATATTTCGCCTATTGTGTGCGGACTTTTGTCGTCGCGCAATATAGACAGCGAAGAAGATTTGAAAAAGTTTTTAAACCCAAACGACAGTTGTTTTTATGACCCCTTCAAATTAAAAAATATGGATAAACTCGTTGAAAGAATAAGAAGCGCTATGAAAAACAACGAGAAAATTCTCATTTTTGGCGACTATGATGTTGATGGCGTGAGTGCAACTGCAATACTTGTAAAATATTTTTTATCAAAAGATTATCCCGTAGACTATTATCTCCCAAACCGTTATATTGATGGTTACGGGTTGACAATTGATACAGTAAATATGATAAAGGAGAAGTTTTCGCCCGATCTTGTTATAACCGTAGATTGTGGGATATCATGCGCAAAGGAGGTCGAGTTCGCAAAGAGCCTTGGCATAGAGATTGCTGTCACCGACCATCACGACATTCCAGACGTTTTGCCAAAGGGAATCGTCGTCAATGCAAAACTTGACGGGCAAGATTATCCCTTTAAATCTCTTTGTGGAACGGGACTTGCCTTCAAAATTGTGCAAGCGTTGGAAGGCTTAGATTATGCAAAAAAATATTTGGGCATCGCTTCCATTGCCACCATTGCCGACATTGTGCCACTTCTTGACGAAAATCGTGCAATAGTTAAACTTGGAATGGAAAACTTTGCCGACACTCTTCCTATCGGCATAAAAATGCTTTTTGAAAAGAATAAATTGTCACTTAACGCATCTTCAACGGACATCGCCTTTCGCTTAGCACCAAAAATCAACGCGGCGGGTCGTATGGGAGACGCAAGTGTCGCCCTTGACTTGTATTTAAAGACGGATAGGCATATTCTTAAACAAACAATAGAAAAGTTGGAACAACTAAACCTTGATAGACAATCTTTGTGTGCAAAAGTTTACGAAGATGCTGTGTCTAGATTAAAAAATATCAATGTGTCCAACTACAATGCAATAGTCCTATCTTCACCCAATTGGGATAGTGGGATATTGGGCATTGTTTCGGCAAAATTGGCGGGCGAGTACAATCGACCAACCGTTCTTTTTTCGGAAGTTGACGGGTTTTTAAAGGGAAGTGCAAGAAGTGTTGCGGATATAGACATTTATACGGCAATTTCTAGTCAAAAAGAAGTGTTAGAGACTTTTGGCGGACATAAAATGGCTGCGGGACTTACAATAAAAAAATCAAATTTCAACAATTTTTTGAATAATCTCAACGCATTTTTATCAAAAAATTATACCCAAAAAGACTATTTATCTAAAAAAACGTTTGATATGGAGTTGATGGCTTCTCAAATTGACTTCAAATTGATAGAAGATTTGGAGATTTTGGAGCCTTGTGGGTGCGACAACCCAAAGCCTATTTTTGACATATTGCTTCCCGACGACACCACTTTTGCACCAATGCCAAACCACCCAATGCATCTCACTATCAATGTGGGGAATGCAAGTTTTGTCGCCTTTAATAGTTCCAAAATGATTTCCCTACTTAGGCTGACAAAGGATAGACACATTCAAACGGAGTTGCAAATAAGCGTCTACAAGGGGAAGCGTTCCACAAAAGGCATAGTAAAAGGCATCTCGACAGGGCAAGTGATAAAAGCACAAGACGGGGACCTTTTGCGTGCAATATATCTAAAGCAATTATTTTGCGAGGCAAAGACTTGCAAGGCGACAACTTATTCCCAAAAGGACCAGCAACTTTATCTTCAAAAAGCAAAAAGCGACTACTTTGGTTGGTTGTTTGTATGTTCCACTTTTGACAGTTACAACAAGCTTTGCAATTTGATAGATTTCAAGGTTTCTCATTTTACTTATGAAGTTACTTCAAATAGCGGGCTAAATGCCATTCTACTTGCACCAAATGGCTTTAAAAATTTTAATTGTTTTAAGAATATCGTTTTTGTTGACGCTGTGCTGGGGAAAGGCTTTTTGTCTCAAATAAACAGTTTGACAGACGCAAAACTTTTCGTTCCAAAAGATGCAAAAACGGACATGTCCATTGTCGACGGCTTGAAATTTGATAGGGCAACCTTTGGAGTTTGTTTCAAGCATTTGCGAGAGTGTTGTGCAAAACATATGTTTTTTTGCAACGATTTTGATTTGTATAGGCATTTGTTTGTTGCAAAAGACGGCAAGCGGGCAATGACCTTCAAGCAATTTGTGTTTTGCTTCAATGTTTTTTTGGAACTTGGACTATTTGATGTGTGTGACGAGAGTGACTATTGCTTTTTGGTGGAAAATAAGAACACTTTTAGAAGTTTGGAGAGTTCAAAAATCTATAAAAAAATAGAAT
>CAVHMC010000117.1:0-2474 GCA_963636895.1 Oscillospiraceae bacterium
AGAAAATATAGCAAATAAATTTAAAAATATAAAAAAACTTGTAAAAAGTAGTATAATAAAAAAAGAGTATATCATACCCTTGCAAGAGTACGACCGCTGAAAAATTTTTTTGTTATTATTGAAATTTGAAAAAAATACTTGACAAACCCTAACAATGTAAAATATAATGCAATTATCCATAAAGAGTGTGCGAGGGACAGCCCCGTTGACCACACAGCAACCTGACAATAGTTAAGGTGCTAAAGGCTGACCGATGGGAACTATGTCGAATTTTAATCCTGTCGGTAACGATGGGATTTTTTTTGTGTTCTCTTTATGGAAATAAATTTTTAAGGAGAATATATATGAAAAAATTAAAAGAGTTGTTAAAAAATAATGAACAAGTATGGTTTCAAATCGAAGATAATAGACGGGAAAAGGTAGCCTTTCTAAATTGGGCGAAACAAAATAATTGTAAATGGAGAGATAAAGCTATTGAACCAGAATTTGATGATTGTGGAATCTTTATGGGTATTGATAGCGACCTAATACTAGGATATGTTGGTGGACATTGTTGGTTTGAAGCGAAAAACGCACCTAAAAAGTTTAATTTCAAAGATATAATTGACCAAAATTGGAAAAATGTCACACAAGAAGTTCCTAAATCAAATAATTTTGAAGGGATACATAAGGGCTTTTCGACAATTACAAGCGAAAGCGTAAACATCGGTCACCCTGATAAAACTTGCGATGTTATTGCCGATGCCTTCTTAGACGAAGCACTTTCACAAGACCCGAACGCTCAAATGGCTGTTGAGTGTGCCATAAAAAATGATAAACTTTTTATTTATGGAGAAGCAACAACAAAAGCGAAAATAGACTATGATAGTATCGCTAAAAAAATCTTGAAAGACATTGGCTACAAAAACAAATTCAAAATCATTAAAGAAATAAGTAAGCAAAGCCCTGACATTAATCATGCTGTAGTGAAAGACAATATTGGTGCGAACGATCAAGGAATGGTTTATGGATACGCAACTAACGAAACAAAAGAATTTATGCCTTTGCCAGTGCTTATAGCCCATAAAATAATGCAACAATATGAATGTTTTAGAAGAACAAGGACTGATTTCTTTGCCGATGCAAAAAGCCAAGTAACATTAGAATATAACAATGAAAAACCAAGCAAAATCTCTACCGTTTTAATTTCAGTTTCTCATGATAAAAGACTTCAACTTGAAGAAATACAAAGTATAATCAAAGAGAATGTTTTGGATAAGGTTTTAAAAGATTATAGAAAATACACAAAAGATGTGAGATATATCATTAATCCAAGCGGAAAATTTACAATTTGGGGTTCTTTTGGGGATAGTGGTTGCGTTGGAAGAAAAATTGTTGTTGATACTTATGGCGGTGTGGCAAAAGTCGGTGGAGGCTGTTTTTCAAGCAAAAATGCAACCAAAGTTGATAGGTCGGGAGCGTATTATGCAAGATTTGTCGCAAAAAACATTGTAGCCCATAATTTAGCCGATAAATGCGAGATTCAAGTTGCCTATGGAATTGGGCTATCTAAACCAATAGCAATAAATATTGACGCCTTTAATACCGAGAAAAAGCCACTCAAAGACATATATAAATATGTTGCTGACAACTTTGATTTTAGCCCTGCAAACATTATAAAAGAACTAGATTTACTCAAACCAATATATAAGCAAACTGCCTGCTATGGACATTTTGGACGAGATGAATTTAGTTGGGAAAAAATAAAACCTTAATTTTTAAATTTTTGCTCCGCAATGGAAATAAACTATATTCGTGGGCTGTTAGCTTAGTTGGTGAAGCATTTGAATGGCGTTCAAAAGGTCAGCGGAGCAAGTCCCCGACAGTCCACCACTGAACCCCTTTATTTATAAGCAAAACGCATAATTTGTTTGTGTAAACTAAAGGTCTTTTAATGTCCAAATTTCAAAAGTGTCTAAAAGAATTTGTAAAAAATGTCAAAAAAATGCCATTTTTGCATTAAAAATTTTGTAGTTTAATGGTTGCGATTAGATGTTTTTGTACCTAAAAGTTATTGTCATGTAGCCTAAATATTGGTCGTCAGAAGCGGTAATCACGAGTGCAAAGTCGCATTTTATCTCGCAAAAAACTGTTAAAGTATAGTTAGACCTTTCAATATTTTTTGGACCTTTTGAATATTTTTCTGGCAACACAATTTTGTAATCGTAGTTGTTATATTCGTCATTTTCGTCCCTAATTTCGATAAAAAATTTGGTCAAATTGTTGAAAGGTTTGCTACCAAAATTCACGATTTTATGTTGACACTCGACGCTATTTATTTCTAAATCATACATCTCCGTTGAATAAACATATTTATCGTCTTTTTTAGAGTTTTCTTCAACTTTTTCTTGCTCTTTTTCTAAATCTTGGTCTATTGTGCCGTCTTGTTCAACTTTCACATTTTGGCTTGCTGTATCGTCTTGTTGGTCTTGTCC
>CAVHMC010000118.1:0-2450 GCA_963636895.1 Oscillospiraceae bacterium
AAGTTGTAGTTTTTGGGCTACAAAATGGAGAAAATTATGAATAAGGTAGAAAAAATAGTTGAAAAAATTAAGGAAAAAGTTGATATAAAGCCACATATGACTGCTGTCGTTTTGGGAAAGAGTTTTGACGACTTTTTGGATAAAATTGAAGATTGCAAGGTTGTGCCTTTTGAAGAAATCCCAGAAATAAAAGCAATCGGCAAGGATAAAAGCAACTTGTTTGCTTTTGGCAAAATCGGGGGAAAAGATGTCGTGGTGGTCGTCGGTAGGCTTCATTACAATCTTGGTTACGAGATGGAAGACATTGCTACTTTTATTTATGTCTTGAAAGCACTTGGGTGTAGCGAACTTATCCTGACGTCAAGCGTTGGCTCTCTCAACCCAAAGATAAAGGTGGGGGATATTGTCACCGCTACCGACCATATCAACTTGACGGGGAGAAACCCTTTGTATAAAAATTCGTACGGCTCATTTGGCAATGTTTTTGTTGATATGACGGGAGCGTATGATAGACAAATGATTGATGCTTTTTCTTTTGTCGCCAAAACAAAACTTGGGATAAAAATTAAAAAAGGTGTTTTTGTAGAATTTAGCGGTCCAACAGTCGAGACTCCAAGTGAGTCTAAATTTGCTAGACAAATAGGCGGAGACTTTACGGGGTTCAATGTTGTGTGTGAAGTCGTCGCTTGTAGATATTGTGCCTTGCCAGTTACTATGGTGGGGCTTGTTACCAATTATGCTTCCTTCATGTCACGTGGCGAGATAAAGCACGAAGATGTCGTCTATAATAGAAAATGTGCAAGTTCATATTTTTACGAACTTCTATTCAATTTGGCACAAAGAGTGTGATAGAAGACACAAGCTTTGATTTTGCAAAAAAATAATTTTAACAAAAAAATATTTGAAAGAGTATGTTTAATAAAAAATAATTAGTTAGAAGATGAGTAATTGAAAGAGTTTACTTAATAAAAATAATTAGTTAGGAAATAAGCGATTGAAAAAGTATGCTCAATACAAGAATAATTAGTTGAAAGGAATAATTTAAAGCAAAAAAACAGTTTTTAAGGCAATAAGACAATAAAAAATTTTGAAAAGTAAAGTAAATATTTTTAAAAATTTTGCAAAGAATAAGGGTAGAGAGGTTAAAATGAAAAAAGTTTTTATATCTTTATCGCTTATTTTTATTTTTTGCTTGATTTGCTTAAATTCGACCATACAGGAAAGATGCTTTGCGACAACCAACAGTGATGGCTTCAACGCCAAGTCGCTTTATCTTATGGACTATTCCACGGGAGAAGTATTGTTTGAGCGTGATGCAACGACGCAACTACCTGTTGCAAGTATTGTAAAACTTATGACGATTGACCTTGTTTGTGAAGAAATTGAGTCGGGCAACTTGTCGCTAGAAGACAAGGTCGTCGTGTCCGAAAATGCACAAAGTATGGGCGGGTCGCAAGTTTTTATCGAAGCAAATGGCGAGTATTCGGTGGGAGATTTGCTGAAATCTACCATAGTCAGTTCTGCCAACGATGCCTCTGTTGCTTTGGCTGAAAAGGTGTGCGGAAGTGAAGAAGGTTTTGTTGCTCTCATGAACAAAAAAGCAAGCGAACTTGGGTTAGAAAACACTCATTATGTCAATTGTACGGGGTTGCCCGCTGTAGGACAATTTTCATGCGCAAAGGACACCGCAGTGCTCTTGAAAGACGTCGTAAAACATGACGCTTATCACAAGTATAGCACAATTTGGATGGACACCTTAAAGCACCCAAAAGGTAGAGAGAGCGAACTTGTCAACACAAATAAACTAATACGATATTTCGAAGGGTGCGATGGTGGCAAAACGGGCTCCACGCAAGAGGCAGGCTATTGCCTTGTAGCAACCGCAAAAAGACGTGATATGAGACTAGTGGGTGTCGTTTTGGGGGCTGAAAATGGCAAGGCTCGATTTGCCGAAACGAGTAAACTCCTAAATTATGGTTTTAACAATTATGAAAACAAAAAAATAGTCGATTCTTCAAAACTTCTTGATGAAAAAGTGGAAGTTTCGGGTGTCAGTATTGGTATAAAAGCAAAAGATGATTTGTTTATTTTGCAAAAACGTGGTGATGAGAGCAAAATTTCGACAAAAATAGACATAAACAAAAATCTTTCTTCGCCTTTAAATGCGGGAGATGTGGTAGGTAAAATTTATTTATTAAAAGATGGAGAAGTAAAGGGTGAGACGGATATTATTTCTCTTGATAGCGTCAACGAGCCAACTTTTCTTGATAGATTTGAGCAAATTCTTAATCTTTGGAAATTTGCAAGTTAAGAGTTGCACCTACATTTTTCTAAAAAACATGGCAAGAATAGATGTCAAAATTTGGTTTAAAAATGATTTGATTAATTATAGAAATTATAATATAATAGAAAAGTCTTATATAAGAGAGACTTTTCTTTTTGTGTAAAAT
>CAVHMC010000119.1:0-2441 GCA_963636895.1 Oscillospiraceae bacterium
TTTAAAATACACTTATTATATAATACACTTATTTTAAAATATAAAATTAATAAAAAACTTTTATTTTTTTGAATTTGTTTTTGTAAAGGGTAACCCCGCACAAAGCGTTTTGCACAAAATCAATCTCGGGTAAATCTTTCCCTTTCACTCTTTTGACACTTCTTGGCAAAAATAGGTTGATAGACTGCTCTATGTCGCTTTTTATCCTAACTTTTGCAACTTGTTTTTTTAGATTTACATCGATATTTATTCTCATATCGCACGAAAGTCTAAGCCCCGTTATCTTCATTCTCTTAGAATATTTTGGCAAAGTGTCAAACAAAAAAACATTGTTATTGCTACTTAGAGCAAACATATTTTGCAAGCACTTACACAAACAAATATTTTTATCAATGGTCAGATTGCCAAATTTTGCCACACCATCACCAAAACCAAGGCACTCTTTGTCAAACTCCAAAAGTACAAGATTTTGCGAAAGAAAAGCTCTTAATATCGAGTTTAATATTTCTCCGCCATCGGCACCTTCTCCACAAGTAAAAAGCGCCAAAGCTAGGTCCACAAGCTCCGCACTGCCCATATATCCCAAAGCACTGATATATTTGTATTTTATTGTATTTGCAACTAGCGTTTCATAATCTTTCTTTGTCGCAATAGGTTTAAAACCCGCACTATAGGGGAAAAGATAAGAAATATATGGCGACCTATTAGACCCCAAGAATAAATTGCTGTTGTATTCCTTTATCACACCATGATTATCCACTTCGACGTCGGGAATTTTGCTTAGAGCGTCTTCCCACTTTGAAATATCCCCTTCATGTCCCGCCAAAATACAAAGTTTTGTCAAAATATAGAAAACTATTTTGGCACTTACAAAGTCGCTTGTACAATTTGATGCAACACACCTGCCTGTATTTTCACATTTTGAATTGCTAGACACCCCAAAAGGAGAATCAAAGGAGTGTGACAAGTTGTTCATTTTAAAAAAGGACAAATAAAAATCACCCACATTGCATATAAAATCATAGCCGTAATTTTTTAAAAATTCATAATCGTTTGACTGTTTTACATAGTTGTTGATAATCAAGCAAATTTCACTAGCAATATTTTTGTCAAGCAAATTGCATACGGATAGGTCGCATGGTAGGCCAGAAAAAATGTCTTCGTTTGCAGGCACAAAAATTCCCTCGCAACCAAAAAGTTTGTTGGCAAGCAACTTGTATTGTTTAATTTTTTTACAAAAATTTTCTAAAATAGGCTTTGCTATATCAAACAACCCACATTGAAAGGAAAATCCAAGCATGCGTGACAACACAATGTGATTTTTTATACAACAAGAGATGTAATTTTGATAAAAAAGTCCGCTACTAAATTTGCCATCAAAGCCGGTTATAAAAAGATATTTGCCATAATCGTACATTTTTCTAATCAAATTGCCTGAGATTTTGCCTTGCTTAGCCAAAATTATTTGATTTTCGATTTTATTCTCTCTATTATCAAAAAAGTCAATTGTTGTTTGGTTCATCAAATCTTTTATATAATTTGACGTAGCCAAAAAGGCCTTTTCAAAGTTAATTTTCTCCAAAATTTTTATTGCATCATTAATTGAATTTTCATTTTCAACGACAAAGGTTTTAACATAAAAATACACGCATTTTGTATTGCTAACGACAAAACTATCTTTTGTCCTATCTATGTCTCCATTTGCTACAATTTTGCCCACAACACCAAATTTTATATCAAATTGGTCGTTTTTATACAAAATATACTCGTTGTCAAAATTTATTGTCCCACATTTTTCCTTATCCACATCTGTAAAACCAATTTCTAGGTCCAGAAGTCTATCTCTAAGTGAAGTTATCCTAATGCACAACGTATCTGTGTCGTTGTCTACAAACACCCGCCTTTCCACCCGCCCATCGCTGAGTGCAAAATTAACATTTATCTCGCCACTTTCCATGTCAAGAAACCTATTGTAGTCCTGCACCAAGCCCAAATTTTGATGGTCAACAAAAATATCCACCACCCCAAGAGTTGACATGTTGTTACATTTATAGCCCTTTTTTATCAAATTGTTTGTCAAATAGTCTTCTGCTTCCCTATATTTTTTCTTTGCAAGAAAATTGACAATTTTTTTATAATTTTCCTTGCCGTCAATATCCATTTCTTCAAAAATTTTATTCGCTTGAAAGTTTTTCTCAACTAAAAAAACCCTGCTATCGTTTAACCTAATATTTTCCCTTTTAGCCCCGCCCAAAACAATTGCCCCCACACGAGAGGAGCCACAAAAAAGTCCGCTAAAAAAATCTATCCCCGCACTCACAAAACTCAAAATGCTTTTCTTGTTATTTTTTCTTTTAAAAAACAAATATTTATCCTCTTTTAAATAATTATGCCCAAAATTCAACAAATTCATTAGTTTTTTATATGAAAAACAATAAATT
>CAVHMC010000120.1:0-2424 GCA_963636895.1 Oscillospiraceae bacterium
GTTTTATAAACTTTATAGATTTTTAAAATTTTAAATCAATAGGTTTTTGTGATAATATGCAAAATTTCTAGCCCAAACGTAAGTGCTTTTTTCACCAAAAATTGCCATTTTTTGCATATTTTATTTTAACATGTCTTTCACAAGTTGTTCCGCATCTTCCAAGGTCCTTGGCTTTGATATAGGGCTTACCACAGTGTCGCTCCCCCTATCGCTCCCTATAAGTCGTGGACTTTTTGGGAGAATAATATCGTCAAAATACCTTGCCAAAAGTTTGTCTCGAAAGTCGGAATTGTTGTAGACATAGTCTTGCAAGAGTTTTATTCTATCTTCGCTAGAAATTTCCCCTGCCGTACTCTCGGGTGAAGGCTCAACAGCCTCATTTTCCTTGAGATTTTTTTGCAAAGACGACAACGCTTGACACTTTTTTGTGTAGTCACTTTGCAAATTGTTGTAGGCGTCAAGGAGTGTTTGTGCGTCCTTGAATTTGCCCAATGTGGAGCCAGTCTCCTTTTCTTGTTTTGAGTCTAGTTGTTCCATTTCTTCTTCCATTTTTTTGTTCTCCTATTTTTTTATTTTTTGTTTGTTTAAAAATTCTTTACTTTAAATTTTTTATCTTTTATTTTTTATTTTTTTTGTTTTTTTTAAAATTTTATGTTTTTAACTTTTTTTAACTTTTTTAAAATTTGTTGTTGCCTTTAAATTTTTAAACTTTTTTAATTCTTTTTAGATAGCTCAATTTTTAAGTCTTTGCTTTAATTTTTGTTTTTAGTTGTTTTTTCTTTATCAGCAGTTGTTTCCTCTTGCGAGGTGGCTTGTGGGACAAAATTTATCCCAAACATTTCCAAAATTTTGCGTTTTACTTCACTGTCAATTTTGCCGTCATTATCCTTCAAAACGTCTGAAGAAAGGAGACGCAATACGTGGTCGCGTCTTGACGACAAACTTTCCGCTAGAGTGCTATCTGTTGTAAACACAATATCTTCCACGCCAAGGTCAGTGTTTTTAAAATACACAAGGTCGCTCTTGCCCACATAGTTGGCTACTTTAAGAAGTCTTGGCATAACTGCAAATTGCTTATATAATCTCAAAATCATTTTTGCGACCGCCTTTACCGACCTATCAATTTCTTCGACAGTAGAACTAAGCCTTGACGTATCTTGCTCAATCAAAAGTTGCAAAGCGGTACCAGAAAGTGTATTTGCACTAAATTGGTTGGACAAGATATTTGTCACGCCACTTATTTCGCTAAACTCGTTACGCAAGTTTTCTTCTTCCGTATCAAAATCTTTTGGCAAACTTTCGTCGTCCAAAAATTTTGGTCTCTCCGAGCCTTGCTTGTAGACAATTATTTTGCCCGGTTGCAAGCCATCTTGAGCCAAGTCGTCTATATCCACACTGCCGTCTTCCACTGTCAAAACTCCCATGGAAAGTCTATTGAGATATTCGTGCTTTCTATTTTTTACCGCATTGTACGCTCGTTGCACTGGGATAAGTTTTTCAATTACACTTCTTCCCCAAAAACAATTTGGCACACGCATGCAAACCTGTTTTACAAAAGGAAAGCCCCTTTTTCCGTCAGCCAAATTTACAAAAGGCAACTCGCCCATGTACAAGAGTTTATCCCCGCACACAATTATTAGTCGCCCGTCTGGATAGTCTATGCTTGGGCTTTCGTATTTTTCGATAACAATCGCTTGATTTTTTTGTTTTATTGGGTTGAGACTTGTCGATGCCTCAAACACGTCCACGTCTCCACCTTTGACGTCCACACCCCAAATGTTTTTTATAGCCTTGGTGCTGTATGCTTTAGCGTGAATAATGCTCTCGCACTCGTTTATGTCTTCGGCATAATTGTTGTCTGGGTAAATTTCAAAAGGTGACAAAGCACTAATCTCGACGTCGCCTTCGTATACAAGTTTGCCCTTTTTATCATAAATTTTGCGACCAGACGTGCCCTTCCATACAACCTTGTAAAAGCTTGTCCCCGCTATCTCGCTCCAAACTGTTGCCTTTGATATAATTTGACTGAGATTAAACTTTTCGTAAGCACCACGCAAAATGTCTTGTGACAAACTTGCCACTTTTTGGTCGTCTTCGTTGGAACTTCCCGCCATAACGTCCATCACAGGCTTAATTGCGTTGAGTTTTGCGAGACGTTGCTCCACTATTGGTGCTATGTGATTGTACACCTTCCTTTCTTGCCAGAAAAAATTTTTGCTCTCTTCCCTTAAATCGTTAAGTGCATCAATGCCCACATATTGATTGCCAGATAAAAAGTTGTTGTTGAGACGCCAAATGCTCTCAAAAGGCTTTCGTTGTCTTTGCCTATTTAAAAAATCTTCTCTAACCGAAAGCACCAATTGTTCTATAAATTCATCTTTCTTTTTTTTCATTTTCTCTCCTTTTATTTTTGAGTTAAAATGC
>CAVHMC010000121.1:0-2346 GCA_963636895.1 Oscillospiraceae bacterium
ACAATGTGTGGATACGATACACTGTTCCTTTTGATATTGGTTTCAAAGATTATAGATTTTTTATTTATCTTGTTACGTTATAAATCTCTGGCATTGCTTTTAGTTTGTTGATAAAGTCGCCTAGCGCTTGCTTGCTTTTGACTTCTAGGCCTATATGATATACCGCATCGTTAAATTTGTTGGTGCTAGAATAAATGTAGCTGATGTTTATCTTATTCTCGGCGAGTTTGTTGGAGATTGATGCAAGAGTTGTAGGGCTGTTTTTTGCAATAATAGTTATGAGTGCAGTATACTTGCTTTCGCTATTAGTTTTAACCCAATTAATGTCCATAAGTCTATCATGCTCTAGGTAGTTAAGCTGTGGACAATCTGCTCTGTGAACAGTTAAGCCACGACCCCTTGAAACATAGCCCATTATTTCATCACCCGGCACCGGGTTGCAACATTTAGCAAGTTTTGTCATAACTCCGCCAAGGCCCAAAAGGTCGGTTGTATTTTCTCTCTTATCTCCGTTAAAACTTTTAACAACCTTAATCTTGTCTTGCTTATTATATTGCTCGTATAGATTAGAAAGTCTATTGATTACTTTTGCACTTGCCAAACTGCCATGGCCGACCGACGCGTACACTTCGTCAAGGTCTTTCATGGATAGCTTTTCAAGTAATATAGGAACATATTCATCATTAAGAAGTGCTGGCAAGGTAAGTCCTGTGCTTTTGGCTGATTGCTCTAAAATTGCTTTACCTTTTTTGATGTTTTCCTCACGCATTTCTTTACGGAAAAAAGCGTTTATCTTGTCCTTGGTGTGTTGCATTTTAACGATTTTTAGCCAGTCTTTAGAAGGCCCTTTTGAGTTGAGAGAAGTCAATATTTCAACAATATCTCCTGTCTTAAGTTTTGTATCAATAGGCACCATTTTGCCATTGACTTTTGCACCTGTGAGTTTGTTGCCAAGGCCGGAGTGAATATAATATGCCATATCTATAGTGTTGGCACCTTCTTGAAGTTCCACAACATTCAATTTGGGTGTAAAAACAAAAATTTTGTTGGCATAAAACCCCGCTTTTATAATATCCATAAAGTCTTCTGCATTATCATCTTGCTTTTTGTCTTCAGTTTTAGCTCTTTCTAGCATTTTTGTGTTGCCAACAACTTTTGTGTTTTTGCTTCCACCTTCTTTATATATCCAGTGAGCAGCAATTCCATATTCGCAAAAGTTGTGCATTTCTTCCGTTCTTATTTGTATTTCAAAGGGGATTGTGCCGTCTTCTGTTGGATACAAAACTGTTGTGTGTAGCGACCTATACAAGTTTTTCTTGGGGTTTGCGATGTAGTCCTTTATCCTGCCTTCGACAGGTTTCCATTTATTATGCACTGCGCCTAGCATTGTGTAGCAATCTCTTATCTCTTTTACAATAATTCTATGTGCGACAATGTCAAAAACTCCGTCTTTGCCTTTTTTTTGTTGCTTAGTAAATACGCCAAAATTGCTTTTGATACGACTTTGAACTCGGCAATCTTTTATGCCATGCTCGTCAGCTAGTTTTTTGATGGTTTCTGTGATGTCTATAATTATCTTTTCACGCTTCTTGTAGGTTTCGTCCATAAACTTTTCAGTTTCTTTGTACTCTTCTGGAAGCAAATACTTAAAGCACAAATTTTCCAATTCTCTCTTGAACTTGCTCATACCTAGTCGCTCAGCTAACGGCACATATATATCCTTAGTTTCCTTGGCTATACGTATTTGTCTATCTCTAGTTTTGTATTCGAGAGTACGCATGTTGTGTAGCCTATCTGCAAGTTTTACGAAAGCAACTCTTGCGTCCTTGCTCATAGTCAAGAACATTTTACGCAAGTTTTCACTCTCTCCTTCATTTTGAAAATATGCGTGCTTGATAAGGTTGATTTTCGAAGCACCGACGACAATGTCTTTTACTTCTTCGCCAAACTCAGTTTCAATTTCCTTTTCGGTGCAATTAGTGTCTTCCAGACAATCGTGCAAAAACCCGCTAATAATGGTGGCTATATCGGCACGCATACCCACCAAAATTTTTGCAGTCTCATAGGGGTGGGTGATATACTCCTCGCCCGAATCTCTTTTTTGACCTGAATGTTTTTTGTTTGCAAATTCAAAGGCTTTTACAATTTCGCTACTTGACTTGCCATAAATTTGCTGTATTTCATCTAAAAATGATTTTTCCATTTCCATAAAGACTTGTCCTCTTATCGACACTATTTTAGCATAGTTTTTACAAATAAAAAAGATAAAATTTTATTTTTTATGGCAATTTATTATACAAAAAAAGCTATCAATTTTGTGAGCAACATAACTTACAACTAATAAAA
>CAVHMC010000122.1:0-2337 GCA_963636895.1 Oscillospiraceae bacterium
AAGACTACTTCAAGACGCTTTTTAAAAATATATCTTAAAACGAAAAAGTAAGGTTTAAGGTCGAGTTGTCAAAAACAAAATTTTTCGCAACAAGTTTATCTTGCCAAAAAGAAAAGTCTGAGGTTCGTTGGTTATAAATTCTTGCGATATCAATATTAAAGTCAAATTCGCTTTTCAAGAAATTGTTTAAATTTAGCCCCCGCTCCAAATCGCCATTTAGGAACAATAATCTTTTTGCATTTCTTTCCACAAGCACACCTCGCGGAACATTGTTGTAACAAAAATATTTTATCGCGATATTGTTTTCTATGTCTAGTTTTTCTTTATCTTTTACAAAAACAAAATTAATATTTTCATCGTCACTATCTACCTTTGTTTTGTAACACTCTGGCACAACGATGGTTGACGAAAGTGCCAAGATATATCTCATATCACTTGCGTATATTTTGTTTTCTACATTTAAAAGAACAATGTATTTTGTGCTATAGACCTTGTAGGCAACCAAATCTTTATATAAAGAATAAAAACTAAGAGCATTTGGGCAAAACAAATAAAATTGTTTTTTGTTAAGTGTCGCAATTGTGCTTATGGTGGAAGTTGGCATAAATTGAATGTTGTCGTCGTCGCTACGCCTTGGATAGTTGGCGACTACAAGACCTATCGTTATAACCGACACCAAAAGATAGGACACGAGTTGCTTGACTGTTATTTTTAAAACGACATATTTGCTCACCAAAAACATATTTACATAATAAAGGAAAGTAAAAATATCGTTTAAGTAAGGAAGATATATTTGACTATAGGGAATACTCACAAAAAGTTGATTTAAAAACACAATTGCATAGAGCATTGCTTTTGGGAAAAGATATAGAAAACTTAAAAAAGGCATTAATAGTACAAAAACATTTATCGCGAACAAAACAATATAGAACACCGTAAAAAGCGGGATAATAATCATATTTGCAAAAGTTGTCCAAAGAAAGAACGAGCCAAAATATCTCATGGTGATGGGGAGCAAACCAAGTTGTGCCGAAAGAGAAGAAACAAGGGACGCCTTTATTTTCCCCATAAATTTACCTTTTACTTTTATGAATTTAAACATATTGGAAAAGCAAATTATTCCAAGTACGGCAAAAAAAGTCATTTGAAAGCCGACCTCAAACGCATACATAGGATTAATTATCAAAAGTATGCACCCAGACAAACTTATAGAATTTAATACGTCGTATTTCCTAAAGAAAATTTTACTTGTTAGTCCCACAAGGGTCATAACAGTAGAACGGACGACGGGCGAATTGAATTTGCACAAGAAGCAATAAAAAAGCAAAAATAGTGCCGTCACGACAAGACCTAATTTTTTACCCACTTTAAATTTTTCTAACAAATAATTTATCACAAGTGCCAAAATGCTTATATGCAAGCCCGACACTGAGAAAATATGTGCTACACCCGACTCCCTAAACTCGGCAACAATTTCTTCTTCCACATAATTTTTATCCGCATATAAAGACGTCAACGCAAGATGTCCCATTCTTTCCCCAAAACAAGATACAAGAAGTTCACGATTGTATTCCTTAAATTTTTCCGAAAAATCGGGCGAATATTTTAAACTTACAATATTCTCAACTGTCAAATTGACCGAATACTTTATGTTGTTTGAAACGTAGTAGCTATTTAAGCTCCCGTCTTCCTTTAACGCACTCATTCCTTCTATTCTATTTGCTTTGAAAGACACAACGTCGTACAATTTAAAGGGTAAAGTTTCGTTTTTCCCCGACAAACTGACGGACATTTTACCGTTCAAATCTGCCGTCTTCCCCGTTTCCATGGTTATTTTTACATTACAAAGTGTTAAATAGCCAAAATAGTCATTTATTTTCTTGATACTTTCCACTTTTGCCACGACGACCATGTTGTCGAGAGTGCTAAAGTTGTCGTCTTTGTAATTTTTTATAAAAACAAACGAGTATGATGTAAGAAAAATAAAAAGGCAAGTGGCGAGAGCAAAAAAGACATACTTTTTCTTAAAGAAAAGAATATACAAAAAGGCTATTGGAAGGACTAAAAGTATGGAAAAATATAGGCTATTGTTCATTTTTAGTCCCAAATACACGCAAAACAAAGCCAAAACAAAAATATAGAAAAGCGTACGTAAGTTTACTATCTTTTTAAATTTCATGTTTTATCACATAAAATTTTACACCATTTTCCAAAAACTGTCAAAAAATTACATTGCAACAATAAAACAACACAAAATTTATTTATTAATTTTACTTGTTAAATTTATTTGTTAAATTTATATGTTAAGACTTTTTGAACTTTCATTTAATTTTTATT
>CAVHMC010000123.1:0-2337 GCA_963636895.1 Oscillospiraceae bacterium
GTAATTTCATTTTATGTTTTTTATCATATTTCTTATTGTTTTTTATCATATTTCTTATGTTTTTTCACATTTTTTATATTTTTTTTCAATTTGTTTTGTAAATTGGCGCGATTTTGGTACACTAATGTTGGAGAAAGATATGAAAAAAGGAAACATAATCGTCGCGGTCGTTGGGCTTTGCGGTGCGGGAAAGAGCGAAGCGACACAAATTTTTATAAAAAACAATTTCGAAAGGGTGTATTTTGGCGATGCAACCTTTGAAGAACTTAAAAGGCAAAAACTTGCAATAACACCCGAAAATGAGCGTAAGGTACGGGAAGAGCTACGTGCAAAAGGCGACATGGCGATTTATGCAAAGTTGAGCGAAAACAAAATAAAGCAATACTTTGATGCGGGCAAAAATGTGGTGATAGAGAGCATGTACTCGTGGAGCGAATACAAGTATATTAAAGACCTTTACGGGGACAATTTTAAAGTCGTCGCAATTGTTGTGGATAAAGAAAAGAGAGTGGAAAGGCTGTCGCATAGGACTTTTAGACCCTTAACGCCACAAGAAGTGCAAAAAAGAGACTACACCGAAATTGAAAATATAGAAAAAGGTGGACCTATCGCCATCGCCGACCATTTTATCGTAAACAATGGTGGGCTTGACGACCTAGAAAGAGACGTGCAAGTGTACATCGACTCTTTAAATTAAAAAAAATTACAAGTGAGTAAAATTTACTTAATACTTTACTTTTTAAAATAAACTTGTATTTTAAATTTTAAGTCAAAAAAGGAAAAATTATGGAACAAACAATTAAGACGTGCTTTGATAGCGAAGTTTATATCAAAAAACAACGTGAAATTATCCAAAAAAGAATAAAAAAGTTTGGAAAATTGTACATGGAATTTGGTGGCAAATTGTTCGACGATTTGCATGCGTCTCGCGTACTTCCCGGCTTTGACCCAAATGTCCAAATTAGGTTGCTCGATAGTTTTAAAGACGACTGCGAAATCCTTTTTGTCATAAGTGCAAAGGACATTGAAAAACACAAGGTTCGTGCCGATTTTGGGATAACTTATGACATGGAAGTGTTGCGACTTATCGAAAAATTGCGTAAACGTGGGCTTTGTGTCAGTGCGATTGTCATAACGCTTTTTGAAGGCGAGCAAAGTGCCATGAATTTTCGAGCAAAACTTGAAGCCATGGGCGAAAGGGTGTTTTATCACTATTTTACAAAAGGTTATCCTACCGACGTAGAGACAATTGTAAGTGAAGCGGGCTATGGAAGAAACCCTTATATCGAAACAACAAAAAATCTTGTGGCAATCACCGCTCCCGGGCCTGGCAGTGGCAAACTCGCGACATGTTTGTCCCAACTTTATCACGAATACAAGCGTGGCAAAAAGGCTGGGTACGCAAAGTTTGAGAAATTTCCCGTATGGAATTTGCCACTAAAACACCCAATAAATGTTGCCTACGAATCGGCCACCGCAGACCTTGGCGACAAAAATGTTATCGACTCCTATCACTACGACGCCTATCACGAGATAGCGGTGAGTTACAATAGAGACTTGGAGGCCTTCCCCGTCGTACGTACAATTTTGCAAAAAATTACGGGCGAAGACATTTACAAGTCGCCAACTGATATGGGGATAAACACCATTGCAAGTTGCATAACAGACGACAAGCTTGTAAGGTACAGTGCAAAGCAAGAAATTATAAGGCGATACTTGAGAGCAAAGGTAGACGCAAAGAAAAATATTGCAACAAAGTACATTGCCGAAAACATTAGACTTCTTATGAACGAGCTCAATATCACCGTTTACGATAGGCCATGCGTAAAACCGGCTGAAGAGAAGTTTTTAAACTCGCACGCACCCGCCATGGCGATTGAACTTTTAGATGGCAGAGTGGTGACGGGGAGAAAGACAGACCTACTCTCAGCCCCCGCAAGTGCGATACTCAATGCGTTGAAAGCAATTTCAAACATAGACGACTCCGTTGACCTTATTCAAAAGATGACGCTCGAGCCAATTGTCGAGTTAAGGCAAAAGGTATTCCGACAAGACAACACCAATTTGACTTTAAAGGAAACGCTCGTTGCCCTATGTATTTCGGCAACTTTCGACAAAAACTCCCAAAAAGCGTACGAAAATCTCAAATTTTTGCGTGGTTGCAACGCACATTCAACGCACATTTTGACAACAAACAACGAAGAGACTCTTCGCAACCTAGGGATAAATCTCACTTGTGGCGACAAGTTTCTTGTGGGCAACCTTTTTGATATGTAAAAAAACGTTTAAATTTTTACTATAAAATTAAAATATAAAATTAAAAATATAGATTAAATA
>CAVHMC010000124.1:0-2291 GCA_963636895.1 Oscillospiraceae bacterium
ATTTTACTAATTGTCGTAACAATTTTTCAAGGTTTATTGTTGATTTTTTTATATCAGTTATTGAAAAACATTGCAAACCTTGCAGAATAGAACATTTAAATAACCCTAAAGAAAACTTGATATTTAAAGTGCCTTACCATAAAGATAACTTTATTTATAATTTTACTTTTTTTCAAAAAGGTTGAGTATTCTTTCATAGAGTTTTTTCTCGCTCATTCCAAAATAATCTAGCACATCGTTCGCCTTGCCACTTAACCCAAAAGTGTCCAATTTTAAAACATGATTTGGGCTCGTTGCATACCTATACCAAATGTTATCAGAGCTACTTTCCACGCAAACAATAGGCTTTGATTTGTCGAGTATAGAGTCCTTGTATTTTATTGATTGAGCATCAAAGAGTTCCGTACTTACCATAGATACAACGCGACATTTTAGCCCATTTTGTGCCAATTTTTGTGCCACATTACACAACGTAACGCAATCGCTTCCCGCTCCACACAGGGTAAATTTGTACTTCTTTTCATCTTTTATAATGTACCCCCCAAGACTTGCCTTTTCGTAACTATCACAAACAAAATCAAGCGTTTGCCTTGGAATAACAATCGCGACAGGGCGAGAATGTGAAAAATAATATTCTAAGGCTCCAGCAAGCTCGTTTTTTCCACAAGGTCGAAAAACGACCAAATTTGGCATTGCCCGCAACGTTGCAAGTTGTTCTATTGGTTGGTGCGTTGGGCCATCTTCTCCCACCGCAATAGAGTCGTGCGAAAAGTAGTACAACACAGGCACATTCATAAGTGCAGATAATCTTATTGCAGGGGTCATATAGTTTTCAAAACTAAGAAAAGTTGAGCAGAAAGCCCTAATTCCCTTATTATGCAAAGCTATTCCATTGCAAATTGCACCCATCGCGTGTTCCCTTATGCCAAAAGATAAAGTCTTGCCTTGAAAATTTTTGTCGTCAAAAAGTTTTGCATCTTCATAATAAAACATTGTAGAAGGCGAAAGGTCGGCACTTCCGCCTAAGAACGAAGAAGAAAAATTGCATGAATTTAGAAGTTCCTTCCCCGCTTTACGCATGTCTATTTTTTTGTCAAATGTTGCCATCGGCGAATACTTAAATTTAAAGTCGCTTGAGAAAAGTGCGTGATAATTTGCTTTTTCTTTTTCCTTGTAAGACGACAACAATTGTTGCTCAAGGTTATATCTTGCTATTTTCTTTTCTAGCAATTCGTCAACATATTCCTTTGCTCCTTGCGGAAGAACAAAATCTTTCTCAAAATAGTTTAAGTTTTTTCTTAAATTTTGTATTTGCTCTTTATTTAAAGGTTTTCCATGCACACAACTTTGTCCCGCAAACTCGCTCCCAAAACCTATTTGAGTGTGGCATATTATTATGGTTGGCTTGTTTGAATGTTGCGCTTTTTTAATTGCTTTTTCAATTTGCCACACGTCATTGCCGTTCTTAATATCCAAAACGTTCCAATTGCATGCATTAAATTTTTGTGCAACATCTTCTTTGTTGGAAATATTTGTCGAGCCTTCTATCGTGATGTCATTTTTGTCATACAATAAAATAAGTTTATTTAGTGCCAAATTGCCCGCAAGTGATATTGCTTCTTGGGCAACACCTTCCATAAGGCAACCGTCTCCACAAAAACAGTAGGTGTAGTGATTTATCAAATTTTGTCCGTCACTTGTTTTGTACTTTTCGCCAAGATATCTTTCGGCAATGGCAAGCCCCACACTCATGGCTATCCCTTGTCCCAAAGGTCCCGTCGACGCATCAATGCCACTGAGTTCAACTTCTGGGTGTCCACAAGTTTTGCTGTTTAGTTGCCTAAAATTTTGCAAGTCCTTATTTGATACGTCAAACCCAAAAAGATGCAAGGTGGCATAAACAAGTGCACTTGCATGCCCCGCCGAAAATACAACCCTATCTCTATTGATATATTTTGGGTCTTTTGGGTTAAAGAACATGTTTTTGTAAAGTGCCAAAAAAATTGGTGCAGAGCCAAGTGCTACACCCGGGTGTCCCGAATTTGCCCTTTCTATCTCAAGACAAGAAGTAACTCTCATATAATTTATCAATAAATCATCTTTTTTCATTTTTCACCTTTTTTAAATTTATTTTATAACTTTTAGTTTAGAACTTTTTATTATCCAAATATTACTTATTAATTTTTTATCTCTTAATTGATTTTTGTTTCTTTACCTACTATTTTTTGTATTTTCATGTTTTAATTAACTTTTCCAGCAATATTTTTAAACACTTGTCCACTTGTCAAGTC
>CAVHMC010000125.1:0-2110 GCA_963636895.1 Oscillospiraceae bacterium
TTATTATATTGATAGATGTTTAATTTTTAAAAAAAATAATCTTGTTGTTCTCGTCTATTATACAAAAAAATTATATAATAGCCGTTTTGGCTGTGCAAACCAAATGTAGTGCAACATTTGTCACCGTAAAATAGAAAGTGAAAAGAGTGCGTTTTGAAATAAGTTTAAAATTTGCGATAAAGTGCTTGCAAGGTCTCTACTTTACACGTCCTATTTGAATAATCGTCAACTTCACCAAAGTGCAAACACACTCTGGGCTTGATATCAAACAAATTTAATCAATTATTTTTTGTGATAAACATAACAAAATTATAGCATTTCCATATCCAAATTAATTTGTTTTTTGCCCAAAATATATTTTGTTTTTGAATAAAGTTGATTGATGTTTGGCTTTGAACAAAACACTTTTGAACCAACATTGTCGACACTGTTTTTAAGGGATAAAGCAAGCGACTGTTGAGCTACGTAGAAAATAGATTTTGCATTTTTACTCCTTTCTTCACTGCCTTCTTTGCCGGCATTTATCAAGGCTCGCATCGAGTGGTCGTCAGCTTTTTCATCGTTTGTCATGTTGGTTGTGTAGACGCCTAAAGTGTTCTCATTGGCAATTTGAGTGCCATTTCCCCACATGCTTTTTGTATTAAAAAGATTGAAGAAGCGAGAATAATATGTGTTACGCATTTTTTTAGGTGCATTGGGCGGGATATCCATGCCGTCGCACCCAGAAACGATTTGGATAGAAGACACTCCGCTGATTAAACTCCTTGGAGCATATGAGACACAAACGACTTGACTCAAAATGTCCATTATATCGTCAAAGGAAAAGCCTTTGTCCGTCATATTTTGAAAGGTTTGTTTGACAACGTTGTCAAAGGCAATCGCCCCGTAACTATGGCATAATATTGTCAACATATTAAAATTTTTCTTTGCGTCTTCACAACTTAATTTGTTGCCATTTTCGTCTAAATAAAGTGGTTGTAAAAGATTTTTTTCAATAAGACTTACTTCGTTCTTGTCCAATTGAGACGTTTCTACCTTACTCTCATCCAATGGGTAATGCCCATAGCAAATGCCAAGCACTTCGTAATTTTTTTTATCTATTTCTTTAGAATAATTGCTGTTTGCAAGCATTCCTTCTACGGTACGGCAATAATGATTGGCATTCCTAGGGTCAAAAGACCTATTGCCACCAAAGCACAATATTGTTGGCTTTGTAATTTTATAATTGTTTATATCAATTGTTTCCCAATGTTTTGGCATTAAAATATTTCGCTTGCCGAGTTGCATGGGAGTAAGTTTTGGTTGGTCAAAATTCATTTTGTTATTCTCTTTTTAATAGTGTGGCTGGGGTGGTAGGATTCGAACCTACGGAATGTTGGAGTCAGAGTCCAATGCCTTACCGCTTGGCGACACCCCAATATGTTGAAAACCAAACACAACTAATTATGTTACAAAATCTCAAAAAAAGCAAGTAAGAAGTATAATTTTTGTAAAATTTATTTCGTAAACGTTTAAATTGCAAATTTTTTTAAATATTTTAAAATATTTTGATAATAAAGTTGACAAGTTTATTCTATCGTGATAAAGTATAGAAGCATTGAATGTGCGGGTGTAACTCAGTGGTAGAGTTCCAGCCTTCCAAGCTGGCTGCGAGGGTCCGATTCCCTTCACCCGCTCCACACGTGTTTCAGTAGCTCAGCTGGATAGAGCACCGCCCTTCTAAGGCGGGTGTCGGGGGTTCAAATCCCTCCTGGAACACCAATGACAAAGGGGTGCAAAGGTTTTTTGCTTTTGCACCTTTAAAAAATATTATGGTGAATGTAGTTCAGTTGGCTAGAACGCCAGATTGTGGCTCTGGAGGTCGTGGGTTCGAGTCCCATCTTTCACCCCAGATAGAAAGGTTCTCTTTGTGAGAACTTTTTTTATGCAAAAAAGTATTTCCTGCATAACTTTCTTTGAAAATGTTTTGAAATTTAGGTTAAACTAAATTTTAACTTACACTTGATGGTTTTGCAAGTTATTCTAGGTGTAATAGACCTTATTAAAGCCAACTAGATTTTAGCGATAACAACATTTTTACATTAACTTTAACTAATTTTAATTAATTTTC
>CAVHMC010000126.1:0-2079 GCA_963636895.1 Oscillospiraceae bacterium
AATTTGATTATGTGACTTTTTTTATTTAAGTCACGACTACAATTTACGCTTTTTTTGGCATTTGAATTTTAATTCGATTGATAACGTCGAGATAGTCGCTTTCGCTTTCAAAATTCTCTTTCGCAAGGATAAGTGCAACGACTTTATTGATAAAGAGATATGTCCTATTGCCATTTTGCATAATCTTGTAAATGTCGCAATATTTGACGTTGAGAACGGCAAGTTGCTCGCCTTGTGCGTTGAACGAAGTGGCGGTCAGTTTGTCTTCTTCAAACTCATAATTGTCCACGTTGTTGACGTTTCGCGAGTTGTTCTTGTTCCCAATCGCTCTCATAATCAGCCCATAGAAAGCAAAAAATATGCCACAAGCAAGATACAGTGAGCCTTGAAGAAAATCTTTTAGGCACAACATATATATCGCACTTGCAAGAATTATTGCCGAACACACATAGACTACTTTGAGTGCGTTGTTTTTCCTTAACGAAAAACTAAGAAATCTATCCAACTCTTCCTTTGTGTAAGTAAAAGAACTTTTTATCATGTTTTTCTCCTTTTAAAATAAACAATTTATCTTGGTATCAATAGTTTTCAATAATTGCATTCATATCCAAAATATCCGCAACGGTGACAACGCCAAGTGGTTTTTCTCTTAGATGTCCTGTCTCCGTTATTATAATAAGTTGCAACTTGCGGTTTAGGTAAAATTGATTGAGAGCAGATTCTATTGTAAGATTTTTGTCACAAACGATAAAATATTTTGAGTCTTCTAGGCGAGACATAACACGAGTGACGGTGTTGGTCTCCACAAAATCTTCCAAGTTTTCTTCGCACAAACTTCTATCGCCCAAAACTTCTAGCACGTTGAGCCCTATCGCCACACCTTTTAATTGTCCGTCTTCGTAAACGGGGATATTTTTGTACCCCGTACTAGACATAAGCCCAAGAAGAGTTTTGAGAGAAATGTCACTATCGCACGTCAGCACTTCCCTTTTACAAACACGATTGAGTGCAAGGGGTGGAGTGGATATAATCTTGGCAATTTTTTCAAAATCTTCCACCACTTCTATATGTGGCTCAGCAATGACGTAATTTGGGTTGGTCTTGTGCACAATAGAGTTCCTTAGCCTACCATAATCGATAAGTTCGTCTTCATACTTTCTCACAACACTATTTAAAGGGACAGCCTTTCTAATCAAATCGGCATAACTCAAACTACGCTTAAAACCATAAATAGTCCGTAAAGAGTGGTCGATTTGGTTGTATGCCATTATAAATCTTTCTGCATTAGATTTTTGAGTTTGTTTTGACATAAAATCTCCTAAAACAAATTTTACACTATGATAGTGTATCACATTCAATAAAAAAATCAAAACTTTTTATTTATTTTTCAAGCCAAAAAGCAAAAAAAGTGTACTTTTATATTTATTATATATATGAATACAGCTGTTTTATTTTTTATAAAAGCACTATATCTACAAGCAAGGTTGGAGTTTTAAAAAAAATCACTCAAAAAGGTTGTAATTTTAAAAAAAATACCGCCCCAAAAAAGGCGATATTTTAATAATCTAAGAGAAGTGCATTTTGTTTTGAAACAACTTGTCAAGTAGTCTATGCAAGCCCCAACTCCACCAAAGCTTCCCTGTGGCACACCATTAGGTCCGCTTAATGCTGCTGCGGTCAAGCTCTGACATGGTTCACAGTTAACAGTTGCACAAGACCTTGATTTCAACGTCAAAAACCTACACTCTTGCTTAACAACATTGCCCCGAGACAAACCTTCGACCCTACTGTCGTGGATTGTAGGAGAAGGGCACCACGAGCTCCCCGTCTAGCACTTCTTCACTTATTATATTCATAATTTTTAAAATTGCAAG
Organism: Oscillospiraceae bacterium; assembly: GCA_963636895.1. GTDB lineage: Bacteria > Bacillota > Clostridia > Christensenellales > UBA1242 > UBA7862. The sequence continues at coordinate 1,875 of CAVHMC010000126.1, forward strand.
AAAATTTATTGAGTTTTATTATTAATTTAATTTTTTTATAGTTTTACTTTTAAAGTAAACAAGAAAAAACTTTTTTATTAATTTACGTTTTTTTTATTTTTTTAAAATTTTTTTCTATCTTTTCTTGACTTTTCAATTACTTTAAATTTTTGTATAGTTTTACATTTAAAATAAATAAGGATAAAACTTTTTTATTAATTTACAT
>CAVHMC010000127.1:0-2079 GCA_963636895.1 Oscillospiraceae bacterium
AAAATCATAAATACAAATATTCAAAAATTTAATCAAAAAAATAGTTTTTTTTATTTTTTTATGATAAAATATTTGCATAGGAATTATCATAAGTATGGATATTAAGGAAAAATTAAACAATTTGCCCTTGAGCCCGGGCGTGTATATCATGAAAGATAGATTTGGCAACATTATATATATCGGCAAGGCAAAAAGACTAAAAAATAGGGTCGGACAGTATTTTCTTAACAAAAATCATACAGATAAAGTTAAAAGTATGGTGTCTCAGGTTGCCGATTTTGACTATATTTTGACAAATAGTGAACTCGATGCCTTGGTGCTGGAGTGCAATTTGATAAAGAAACACCAACCTTTCTACAATATTTTGTTAAAAGATGGAAAAAGTTACCCATATATCAAACTTGATTTGAGTGAAGATTTCCCAAAACTTGAAGTTGTGAGAAAAATCAAAAAAGGTAACGCAAAATATTTTGGGCCATATTTTGGAATTAATCCAAACGAAATTGTTTCGGCAGTCGGGTATGCCTATCCCATAAGGACATGCGAAAAGAAAATAAAGGAAAGGGGTAGAATTCAAAAAGGGTGTCTCAATTACTCTCTTGGCTTATGTGCTGGACCTTGCATGCACAAGGTAACGAAGGAAGAGTATGCAAGTTTTATTCCAAAGGTGTGCGATTTTTTAAATGGCAAAGATGAGAATGTGTACAACATAATTTGTAAAAAGATGGAACAAGCAGTTGCGGTGGAAAATTTTGAACTTGCGATAAAATTGCGTGATTTAAAATTTATGTTGACTAAATTAAAAGAGCGTTCGGTCACCGCCCTAACAAACATGGACAATATTGACGTGTTTGGTTTTGCAAAAAGTGACATGTTTGTCGTTTTCTCCGTTCTCATTATAAGGCAGGGCAAGATGATGGGGTGCAAGGCGTATAGTTTTGACAATTCAAACATTCAAGATGACCTTATGCTGGAAGCCTTTTTGACACAATATTATCAAATAAACAAACTTTTTCCAGAAAAAATATTGTTGCCACTTGCTATTGACCCAGAAGATGCTTTGTTCAAATCAATAAGTGTCTCTATTGGCAAAAAGTTGGAAGTTGTGGCTCCACAAAAGGGCACTAATAAGCAACTTGTCTTACAAGCAAACAAAAATGCGGAAGAATATCTCAACAAAAATTGTGAATTAGATTCAAGAAAAAAACGCAAAAGAATGGACACCTTGACCAATTTGCAAGACGCTTTGGGGCTAAAAAATTTGCCACTTAGAATGGAGTGTTATGATATTTCAAACATATCGGGGACGAACTCGGTGTGTAGTATGGTCGTTTTCCTAAATGGTCTTAAAGCTTCAAAGCATTATAGAAAATTTAAAATAAAAAATGTGGTGGGACCAAATGACTTTGAAAGTTTGAAGGAAAGTATCACAAGACGGCTTGAAAAATTGGATAGCGACGATATAAGTTTTTCATCTCACCCTGACCTTATCGTTATTGATGGCGGAAAGGGACAAATAAATATCTGTCGCGACATAATAAAATCATACGATAAAAATATTGATGTTATAAGTCTAGCTAAAAAGCAAGAAGAAGTTTTTGTGGAAGATTGCCCTGTGTCTATCAAACTATCAAAGGATAGTGACGAACTAAAACTCCTTCAAAAATTGCGTGACGAGGCACACCGCTTTGCAATAACTTTTCATAGAACTCTTAGGAAAAAGAAACAAATTGAGAGCATTCTTGACGATATTGACGGGCTTGGCAAGGTAAAAAAGGAAGCTTTGATAGAAAAATTTAAAAGCGTGCGTAGATTAAAGAAGGCAACTGCTGAAGACCTTATATCCGTTAGTGGTATTACTCCAAAGATAGCAAATGAGATTATCACAAAACTTGAAGATTATTAAGGTTGTGTAAAGTAAAAATTGGCACTTAATTGTGGTTTATTAACACCATATTAGGTGCTTTTTATTATAAAAAAGTGCTTGCCTATGACTTTATTTTCTAAAAAACAAATAATTTTTAAGAGCTGGCACTTATGAATTTAGTAAAAAAATTTGAAACAAGGTAAGTATAATAC